>NZ_JAQFJL010000006.1:0-73942 GCF_030440045.1 Streptococcus sp. SP8
AATTATTTTTGGATTGTCGAGCAAGACGCAGTGGTTGAGTGGGCTCTACTACGCTGATTTCATCAGCTTTTACAGCCCTACTCAACTGTGCGGAGGTGGGACGACGAAATCGAATTCTAACGAATTATCGATTTCTGTCCCACTCTCTTTTTACATGGACTTATGGTATACTAGGAGGAGATCATTCACTTATGAAGGAGAAAACAATGGTTTTACCAAATTTTAAAGAAAACCTCGAAAAATACGCTAAATTGTTAGTGGCGAACGGTATCAATGTGCAACCTGGGCATACCTTGGTCTTGAACATCGATGTGGAACAAAGAGAATTGGCCCACTTGATCGTGAAGGAAGCCTATGCCTTGGGGGCGCATGAAGTGATTGTCCAATGGGCAGATGATTTCACTACCCGGGAAAAATTCCTCCATGCACCGATGGATCGTTTGGACAATGTGCCAGACTACAAGATTGCGGAGATGAACTACCTCTTAGACCACAAAGCTAGTCGCTTGGGTGTGCGCTCGTCTGATCCAGGTGCCTTAAATGGTGTTGATGCAGAGAAGCTTTCTGCCTCGGCTAAGGCTTTGGGCATGGCCATGAAACCAATGCGCATCGCTACTCAATCTAACAAGGTCAGCTGGACCGTTGCTGCAGCAGCAGGTTTAGAATGGGCGAAAAAGGTCTTCCCAAATGCGGCGAGCGATGAAGAAGCAGTGGATCTCCTGTGGGATCAAATCTTCAAGACTTGCCGAGTCTACGAGGAAGATCCAGTCAAGGCTTGGGAAGAGCATGCAGCTATTCTCAAGAGCAAGGCAGATACACTGAATAAGGAACAATTCTCAGCCCTTCATTACACAGCCCCAGGGACTGATTTGACTCTTGGCTTGCCGAAAAACCACGTCTGGGAATCTGCCGGAGCCATCAATGCCCAAGGCGAAAGCTTCTTGCCAAACATGCCGACAGAAGAGGTCTTCACAGCTCCTGACTTCCGTCGCGCAGAAGGTTATGTAACGTCTACAAAACCGCTTAGCTATAACGGAAACATCATCGAAGGGATCAAAGTGACCTTTGAAAATGGAGAAATTGTGGATATCACAGCAGAAAAAGGCGATCAAGTCATGAAAGATTTGGTCTTCAAAAACAAGGGAGCGCGTGCCTTGGGTGAATGTGCCCTCGTCCCAGATCCAAGCCCAATTTCCCAATCAGGCATTACCTTCTTCAATACGCTCTTCGATGAAAATGCCTCTAACCACTTGGCCATCGGAGCAGCCTATGCAACCAGTGTAGAAGGTGGCGCAGAGTTCACAGAAGAAGAACTCGAAGCAGCCGGCCTTAACCGCTCAGACGTCCACGTCGACTTCATGATCGGCTCAAGCCAAATGGATATCGACGGTATCCGAGAAGACGGCACCCGCGTCCCAGTCTTCCGCAACGGAGATTGGGCGATATAGGGAGCAGGACAGAAATCAGTAACTCGAAGAGTTTGATTTCTACCTCGCTTTTCGATTTTAAGGCTCGGGCAAAAAAGGTCCACAGGACCTTTTTAGTCCCCCCCGCACAGTTGATGAGGAAGGGGCCTTGCTTCGCAATCCCTATCTACTACCTCAAAACAGTGTTTTGAGCCATCAACCCCTGTGCCCAAAATATAATAGAGTAAAAAGTATCCAACTGCTAAGAAGTTAGATACTTTTTTTGGTCAAAACTTGATCATCAAAGTAAAATCAGGTATGATGGATGGTATGTTCTTTTATGAATAAATAATATAATTATGACTGTCTAAGAATAAAATAGTATAGAAAGTAAGATCAATCTATGTTTAAACCAGCAAAAATCGATCGTTTGCCGAAAATGAATTTTCGATATCGTTTGTTAAAAGTAGAGAATGAATGGTATTTAATGGACGTCGATCGACCAATTATCATCACCTATTTTCTTCCATGGTTTACCTATTTTATCCCTCATAAAGGTTATCAGCTAACAGAGGATGAAGTAGAAGCAATAGCTCCGAAAGTTCTTAAAAGAGATAAGAACATACTTTCAACTCAGACTAAAGCAGGGATTTCAACACTTGGTGCTGGTTCCTTAGCAGTTTTACTAGGTAGAGCTTTTCCGATAGAGGATTATTTATATTTTACTTCCCATCTACTGAATCTAGTGCTAATGATCCTTGTTCTAATCATTGCTTTTGGAATTCGCATTTGGATCAGTATTGGGAAAAAAGAGTCGGTCATAAAGCCTTCCAAGAAAGCTAAAAAAATGTATTGTCGCCCAGTAAGATTTAGGTTACTACTAAAAAATCTTCTATTAGTAACATTGGCTTTATTTCTTTCAGCTGTATCATTTTGCTTTGTTCTGAGTACCAGTAAACCCAATCTAATTCTTCATGTGGCCTTATTTGCTTTTTCATTGGTTTTTTTATCACATGGTAATTTATTATTATATGCTTCAGGCGAGGATTATAAGGCAAAAATTAAAAAATAGGAAAAAGTGTAAATGTTAAGAAAGGATGATCTATGTTTAAACCAGCAAAAATCGAACGGTTGCCCAAAATGAACTTTCTCTATCATTTATTAAAAGTTGACGGAGAGTGGTATTTGATGGAAGTCGATCGGCCGATTATCATCACCTATTTTCTTCCGTGGTTTGTTTATTTTATCCCTCATAAAGCCTATCAGCTGACAGAGGATGAAGTAGGAGTCCTAGCTCCAAAAGTATTTGAAAGAGACAAGAAGCATCAGAGTTTAGTGAATAATAATATCGGGAGGGCATCGGTTGGTCTAGGTGTAACCTCCATGCTATTAGCAAGGGCGTTTCCAATAGAAAAATACCTCAATTTTACCTCTCACTTGCTTAATCTATCCTTGATGATGTTGATTTTAATTTTTGTAGTGGGACTTCGGATTTGGATGGGTAGAGGGGAAGGGATGCAGGAAATTGTGGCAGATAAAACACCTCGAAAAGTGTATTGCTTTCCTGAATATATAAAAAACATACTATTACCTTTAATATTTGTAACTTTTCTTATAGTCATGTTCATTGCAGTATGTTATGCAATTTTAATAAACTTTGAGCCCAATTTTATAATACATTTTGGTCTATTAATCTCATCATTTCTATTTTTATCAGCTGGGAATTTAATTTTTTATTCCCCAATCATCTCTTTCAAAGCCAAAGTCAAGTAGATCAAGTTAAGTGAAATTCAGAAGCAAGTGCAACATCCATCTGCTTTTGGATCTTAAAGGAATTTCTTAGAAAGGAGCATGTCATGAAAAACGAAAAGACAGTCGGTATTGAGCAGGTGAACAAAGTCTACTTTAAAAGTTTAGCCAATACACGTGCTTCAGCGGCTATGATGATCACTTCGTGGACAGGCGTATTTCTGTTCGCGATTGCAATCCTTTGTTTTTATTCGTATGATGTATCAAAAGGTATAAAACCATTTAGTCATTGGTTTTTTGATATCCTCGTCATCTATTGTCTTTACCATATCATTACATTTTTCTTGCCGTTAATGGGGACATTTATATATAGAAGACAAGTATTGTCAACGACCCTACTCTTATTCACCTATGCAGGGATGTTTTTATCGCTCCAAGTCATGGGCTTGCTCATCATTGTTTCTGCTCTGGCAAATAAAGAATTTGAGGTAGGTTTCCCGAAATATGGCTTCATCGTCATTCCTTTTCTTGTGATTTGTACCTTAGTGGGCTTTATTTATAATTATTTTTGGCTTAAGAAGCAGTTAAAGATTGGCTTTTCACCAACTAGAACCCTAGGAAATTATTTCGCAAAATCAAGTAGTTACAGTAGCAATGCCCTAACGATCATCTTCGTCTGCTCCATGATAGGAGCGGCCCTTACTGGCTATTATGGAGTGGTGCTAGGAGTATCCGTAAGCATACTATTCAGTTACGCTTTTACTCAGTTGCTGACAGAAGTGGGTTACCTCTTGTATTTGAAAACAAAAAGCAAGGAATACTGGGAGGATGAACCTGAAGATAATCCGACGTTGTGGGATTTACTATGGAATTGGTTGAAAGGCTTCAGCCTAAAAAAAGCTAAACTTCGCATTCCGTTAGAAATAGTATGCTATCTATTGATGTTTGTAGCACTTGATCATTTAGGATATGCTGATGCAAAGGTAAGACGACCAATCTGGTTGGTGTGGCTTGTCAGAATGATTACCCTAGGAATTGCCTTGGACTTCTTTATTAGCATGGCACGTACCATCATACGCAAGTTTTCGAATAAAAGGCAAGGCAAAAAATAACAAAAAAATACCTAACCGAGAGCTTTCTCAGTTAGGTATTTTTGTCATTTACGCCCTTTGTATCTTATTCTAATATCAAAAGTCCTTCTTTGATTTCAAATGGGTTGTTTGGGTTGATGCGGTCATAGAACATGATGCCGTTGGTGTGGTCGATTTCATGTTGAACGACAATGGAGTTGTAGCCTTTGAGTTTGATGCGTTTCTTTTCCCCATCTTTTGTGAAATACTCAACCGTCACGCGGGCATGACGAACCACATAGCCTGGGACGTTGCGGTCTACAGAGAGACAGCCTTCCCCGTCGCCAAGAGCTGCATCTTGCACAGAATGGGCGACAACCTTTGGATTGTACATGACTTCTTGAAGGCTATAGGCTTCTTTTGGTGGGTTGCCATCGGCATCTTCTGGATTGGGAACCAAAACAGCGATAATCCGTTTAGAGATATCCAACTGTGGTGCGGCAAGTCCAACTCCTCCACGGAGGCCAAGTTTTTCAGCCATAACAGGGTCTTGAGAATGGTGCAAGAATTGCATCATTTTTTCACCCAGGATAATTTCCTGATCAGACAAAGGGAAGGTTACATCTTCTGCAACAGCTCGAAGTGTTGGATTTCCTTCGCGGATAATGTCATCCATATCAATCAAATGGGACGCTCTTGTAACTTTTTCAATTGCTTTCATCGTTTTACTCTCACTTTCTTTCTACCCTCCATGATAACACAAAAGAACCTGAAATTAAAGTTTTCTGTCAGTTGTTTCCGTGTGTTTGATGGACAAGTCCCCCATTCTTTTTCGGTCTAAAATCGTATAGACCCGTCCTTCTCTTTTGATCAACCCCTCGTCAATCATCTGTTTGATCACGCGACTAAGGTGGCGGTAGCTGATCCCAAAACGCAGGGCCAGCTGATTCATCTTGGGCTTGAGGGTCCCATTTTCATCGCAATGTTCCAGAAAATGCGTAGCGAGGCGTTCCTTGACCGAATAATGAAAGTTTGCAGGAGCCAAATAGTTGATCTGGTGCAATTTCTCAGCCAAGGTCTTGGCCGTAGAGCGCAAAAAGGTTGGATCAAACAGGAGGCGCTTCTTAAAGTGCTGGGCTGGGAGCTGGACGACTAGCGAGTCTTGGTCTGCAATGACTGATGAGATACAGACCCGATCGAGCAGGAGCTCAATCTCTCCTAAGAGTCCAGGTTTTTCTTGGATTTCAAGGATGGTGTCGCTGCCATTTTCAAGACTGTGGATAATCTTGAGCCGGCCTTTGAGAAAATAAGGAATGACATCTTGCTCAGAACCTTGGCGGCAGATATAATCTCCAGCCTGATAGAGAACGAGGTCCAGCTGGCTGAGACAGTCGCCTGGAAAGATCTGGTCCAATTGGTAGTCAGTGATGATCTCCTTGAGTCTTGTAGATGGGGAAATTTTTTTCATCTCACTCTCCTAAAATAGGACAAATGTCCTGTTTTTCTATTTCTAAATTGATTATACTAGGATTCTATTGAAAATACTAGTTTGAATCTTTTTTGAAAAAACTAGTGAAATCAAAGTATTACCAGTAAAGTGTAGGAAATAAAAAAATGAAAAAAACAATGGAAAGAATCAGTCTCTTGAGCTTGTCGCTCATGCTGATCTCATCCTTTTCAATTACAGCCGGTTTGCCGGCTATGAAGGCTTATTTTAGTCACTTCGGATATTCAGCAAGTCAGGTGGAACTCTTGGTTTCCCTGCCAGCCTTTGCGGTCGTAGCCATGCTCTTTTTAAATAGCCTGATCGAGCGGTGGATGAGTGAGCGCCAGATGATTGTCGCAGGGCTTTTGCTCTTTTCAACTAGTGGCCTCTTGCCTTTGGTCGTGCAGGACTATCCTCTCATCTTTCTAAGTCGTTTGCTCTTTGGCTTGGGGACAGGAATGATCAATGCCAAGGCTATTTCAATTATCAGTGAGCGCTACTCGGGCAATGACAAGACTCGGATGCTGGGCTATCGGGGATCTGCTGAAGTGGTGGGCTCCGCCGTCTTGACCTTTATGGTGGGCCAACTCTTACCCCTAGGCTGGCCAGCGATCTTTGCCGTATATGGTGGTGGTTACTTGATTTTACTCCTCTATATCCTTTTTGTCCCGTATCCTAAGGAGCAAAAACAGGCTAGCTTGAAGGAGAAAAAGAAAGGTTCCGCACGCCTTCGCTCCCCTCAATGGCGTTTTAGTCTAATGCTAGCTGTGATTGCTGGTATCATCATTTGTTTCAATTCTATTATTAGTCTGCGCGTGCCGGATATCATTGTTGACGCTCATATGGGAACAGCGACAACAGCTGGAACCGTCTTGAGTCTGATGCAATTAACAGGGATTGTCGCAGGGGTAGGCTTTGCCAGTTTGACACATGTTTTCAAAAAGAACTTGCTCATGATCATGTGCTTTGGTTTCGGTCTGGCTTTGGCCTTGATTGGTTTGTCCAGCCAGCTGTGGAGCCTGATTCTAGGAACCCTCTTGGCCGGTTTTACCTACAGTACGGGAGTTACCAGTATCTTCTATCACCTATCTGAAAAAATCCCGACCAATCTCTTGAACCTTGCGACCTCGCTGGTCTTGATCGGCTGCAATCTCGGGTCAGCCCTCTCTTCTTTCTTCATCCAGTTGGTGACGCCACTAGCTCCCTCTAATCACCTGCTCTTTGTCTGGATTGGTGCTTTGATGGTCCTAACGGGAGTCTTCGCCTCACAATTACTAGCACGAACGAAATGATGGAGAAATCATTTCGTTTTTTTAATTCAATCTATTGCGTCCTGTCACTAGCTCGTGTTATTATAGGAGGAGTGTGAAAAAAAGATTAGTTTAAAGGATAGAATAATGAAAAAAATCATGGAGAAAGTGAGTATTCTCGCGCTTTCATTTATTTTGACGACCTCGTTTTCGATTTCGAGTGCGCAGTCGGCCATGTTTGCCTATTACAAGGGAATTCCTCACAGCATGATTGAGCTCTTGGTCTCGCTTCCTTCTGCCGGGATCATGGTTTCACTCATCTTCAATAAATGGATTGGACGCCTATTTTCAGAGCGTCAGATGATTGTGACGGGCTTAGTTGCTTACGCTCTATGTGGCTTTATTCCCTTAATCAGTCCAGCTTATCCAGTTGTCTTTTTGTCTCGGATTATTTTCGGGATGGCAGTTGGTTTGCTCAATGTTTCTGCCATTGCCATTATCAGTGAGCGCTATAAAGGAAAAGAACGCGTCCAAACTCTTGGTATTCGTGGTTCTGCAGAAGTTGTTGGGACGGCCGTTTTAACCTTTGGAGTCAGCCTTTTGATTCGCTTTGGCTGGCAGGCTGCCTTTCTCGTTTACGGCATCAGCATTCCTATCTTACTTTTGTATCTCTTATTTGTGCCATATAGTTCGAAAACAGTTGGTGTAGAGGAGAAACATCGGAATGATCAGATGACAGCTGGTCAATGGCGGACGGCACTAGGTTTAGCAGTCGTTGCGGCAGCTATCGTCTTGTCCAATGTCATGATCACCGTTCGGATTCCAAGTGTGGTAGAACAAGTTGGACATGGCACTGCCCAAACTGCGGGGGTTATTTTAGCAGCCATGCAATTTGTTGGGATCTTGGCAGGTTTGGCCTTCTCGCCCTTGACCTATCTATTCCGTGATCGTTTATTATTGGTTTCGGGAGTAGCTTATGGCTTGACCCAACTGTTGATCGGGGTTTCTACCAATCTCTGGATGCTCGCCATTGTGACCATCCTTGCAGGTTTTGCCTATAGTGTGGCTCTCACAACTGTTTATAATGTCTTATCTGATCAGATGCCAGCTGGAGTATTAAGTCAGGCAACATCCATTGCGGTGTTGGGGTGTAGTGCAGGTTCGATCGCAACGACCTTTGTCCTTAGTCTATTAGGGACGATCTCATCTGCTCCAGCCTTCATTTTTGGATTTTCTGGTATCCTCATGATCCTGATTTCCTTTTTTGGCCTTTGGATTGTGCGAAAGAGCGGGAAGTAATCATGCGGCTAGATAAATTTTTAGTGGATTGTGGCGTGGGGAGTAGGACCGAGGTCAAGCAGCTTCTCAAGCAAAAGAAAATCGCAGTGAATGGGAAAAAAGAGACAGCAGGGAAGCTACAGATTGATCCAGCCAAGGATCAGGTGACCTTTATGGGGGAAAATCTGGTCCATGAAACCTTTGTGTATTATCTGCTTCATAAACCAGCTGGAGTCATCTCAGCGACTGAGGATGACCATCACCAAACTGTCTTGGATCTATTGGATGAGACAGCCCGTCACAAGGAAGTCTTTCCTGTCGGGCGCCTAGATATCGATACCCATGGCTTGCTCCTTTTGACCAATAATGGTAAGCTCGCCCATGCCATGCTTTCACCGAAGAAGCATGTGTCGAAGGTCTACCGTGCCCAGGTGGCTGGGATCATGGATGAGGCAGATGTGGCCCGTTTTGAAGCAGGCATTGCCCTCAAAGACTTCACGACTTTGCCTGCGAGATTGCAGATCTTAGAGGTGCATGAGACAAGCGCCAGTTCCTATGTCGAAATTGAAATTGCAGAAGTCAAATTCCATCAGATCAAGCGCATGGTCGCTGCCTGTGGCAAGGAAGTAGTGGATTTAGAGCGGATCTCGATGGGTCCTCTAACGCTAGATCCCACTCTTCAATTGGGAGAATGGCGGAGACTCCATCCTTCTGAACTCAAGTCCCTAGAGGTCTTCGGAGTTCCCTTATAAGCAAAAAAACAAGCAGTCTGATTCTTACAGACTGCTTGTTTTTATTTGTATCAAGAAAATGAACTGAAAAGACAAAAAATGAATTTAATTGCTTGTTATATCAAAGCAAATTGTTTATAATGAAAAAAGATAGGTTGTGTATAAAATCACAATATGTAGTGATAATTTTTCTACTCACATACCTTATCTAGTAAACGTAGAAAAAGGAGAAAAATCGTTTATGAAAAAGTGGCTCTATTCTGTTGTGACAACAGTTGCCCTATTTTTACTAGCGGCTTTAGGATTTGCCAAACCCAATAGTCCAGCTAAAGTCCATGCAGATACGATCAATGATGTTGTGACATCTGTAAACATATCGAAATCAACTGGTGGAGCGATTACAGATCCACTCGGTGTTTGGGAGAGTTTTCAAGTTGAAGCAAACTTTGTGTTGCCGAATGGACGTGTAAAAAAGGGAGATCAGACCGTTATCCAACTTGGAGATGACTTTAAGGTCTTTGAAACGGACACCATCGACCTGCTGGATCCAAGTGGTCAAAAAGTTGCGACAGCAACGGTAGATGATCAAAGAAAAGTCATTACTGTAACCTATACGGATTATCCTGAAAGAATGGCTAATGTGACAGGGAAACTGCGTTTCTTTGCGCGTGTAGACCACCAAGTTGTCAAAGGTCAAAAGACACTTGATTTTACTCTCACGATCGATAAGAAAGTGATTTCAGGTGGGAATATCGATTACAAAGGGGTGAACCCGGGTGAAAATCCTCCTACTCCAGAAGTCTTTAGCAAATGGGGATGGACCAACTCAGACGATAAATTAAAATTGACCTATACCTTGAATATCAATCAAGGTCACACTGCCCTTCATAATATTGATATTAAAGACCAATTGGCCTTTACAGATGGAAAAATCAAAGCAGATTCTGTCAATATCCATACAGGAACTTGGCAGATCGATAACGAAGATGGTGCCTATCATCTGCGGAATACTACAAATGTAACCAAGAATTATTCCCCTGTTGTCAGTGCTGACGGTCGTTCTCTGACGGTTCATATCGGAGATCTAGCTCCAGAACAAGGTATGACTGTTCGCTATGATGTTTATTTGGACAAGGTCCCAGCCATCAATACATCCTACAAAAACAATGCGACGATGACCGCGACAGAAATCAAGGAGCAAAATAAGGTTGCAGATATTCTGTATCAATTCCTTGATGGAGACTTCAATGGTGAGAAATACTCCTTCACCATTCATAAAAAAGGTGAAAATGGTCAGGCTCTTGCAGGTGCTGTTTTTGCTGTGACAGCAGATGATACTGGTGAGCAAGTTGGAACCATTACGACAGATGAGAATGGTGTTGGCACCATTACTGGTTTGATCAAACAAGCTTATACGGTTAAAGAAATTCAAGCTCCGACAGGCTATGTGCTCTCTGAAGAACCTATCAAGATCAGCAAGGACGATTTTGGAAATGACCTCGCAATTTCTCGTGATGTCGTAAACCAAAAAGAAAAAACAAGCGTTGCTGGTCAAAAGACATGGAATGACAATGACAACCAAGATGGCAAGCGTCCATCAAAAATCACAGTCAACCTCCTAGCAAATGGTGTCAAAGTCGCTTCCAAAGAAGTGAAAGCAGATGCTGCAGGAACCTGGGCTTATCAGTTTGATAATCTCGATGTGGTCGATGATGCTGGTAATGTCATTGCTTACACTGTTTCAGAAGAACCTGTTGAAGGCTATGAAACAACTATCGAAGGAACCAATATTACCAACACTCGTACACCAGAAGTTGTTGAAATTCCAGTAACGAAGATCTGGAAAGATAATGATAATCAAGATGGTGTTCGTCCTGAAAAGGTCACTGTTCGTCTCCTTGCAGATGGTACAGAAGTAGCTAGCCAAGAGCTAAGTGCAGCGACTGATTGGAAGACAGTCTTTACCAATCTTCCAAAATACAATCACGGTAAACAAATTGTCTACACAGTCACAGAAGACACAGTAGCCAATTACTCTGCTGCGATTGATGGAACAACTATTACCAATAGCTACAAGCCAGGTAAAACCAGCGTCACTGTTACAAAACGTTGGGAAGACAACAATGACCAAGATGGCAAACGTCCAAGCGCCATTAAGGTACAGCTCTATGCAGATGGCAAAGCTCAAGGAAAAGAAGTAGAACTTTCTGCTAAAAATAACTGGACTCATACTTTTAGCAATTTGCCTCTAAAAGCGAAAGGCAAAGAGATTCAGTACCAAGTGAAAGAAGTTGGAACAGTCAAAGGCTATACTAGTACGATCGATGACAGTAACAAGGGAAATGTAGTGATCACCAATAGCCGCACACCAGAAGTAACGGAAGTAGCTGTTAAGAAGATCTGGGATGATGCAGACAATAAAGATGGTCTTCGTCCTGAAAAAATCACAGTTCGCCTCCTTGCGGATGGTCAAGAAGTGGCTGTAAAAGAAATTACAGCTACGGATAATTGGCAGGCAAGCTTTACGGATCTACCCGTATACAAGGAAGGTAAGAAGATTGCCTACACGATTACAGAGGATCCAGTAGCAGGTTATACAAGCAACATTGATGGTTTCACGGTAACCAATCGTCATACACCACCAACAACACCTCCTACCACACCACCAAGTACACCGCCAACGACTCCGCCTACAACCCCACCAACGACACCGCCAACAACTCCACCGACGACACCGCCAACAACGCCGCCAAGCACACCGGAAAAACCAGAAACTCCAACGACACCAAAAGAAGGAAAGAAAAAAATTCTTCCATCAACTGGTGAAGTTGTTGCTTACGGATTGACCATACTCGGTGCCCTCTTAGCAATTTTTGCTTTGGCTTTGCTCTTGCGTGGTAAACGGAAAGAGAAATAAGCTTCATACCGATAAAGAGGCTGGGACAAAAGTCCTAGCCTCTCAATTATTTTTGGATTGTCGAGCAAGACGCAGTGGTTGAGTGGGCTCTACTACGCTGATTTCATCAGCTTTTACAGCCCTACTCAACTGTGCGGAGGTGGGACGACGAAATCAAATTCTAACGAATTACCGATTTCTGTCCCACTCTCTTTTGAATAAGTTACTTGAAGAATGATCCATCAAACCGTCCAAATTCCCAAGGTTCTTTTTAGAAAAGAGAAAAGCTCCTCTCAAAGGAAACATAAGTGTTTGACAGAAAGATGAAATCTTGGTAGAATAAGAAGGTCGAATAGACAACTAACTCTTTCTTGGTAGCAGGATATGCCAAACCTGCCACTCGGATAGAGCATAAAGAAAAGGAGCTTATCATGGCAATCTCAAAAGAGAAAAAAAATGAAATCATTGCACAATACGCACGTCACGAAGGTGACACTGGTTCAGTAGAAGTACAAGTTGCTGTCCTTACTTGGGAAATCAACCACTTGAACGAACACATCAAACAACACAAAAAAGACCACGCTACTTACCGTGGTTTGATGAAGAAAATCGGTCGCCGTCGTAACTTGTTGGCTTACCTTCGTACAAACGACGTTAACCGTTACCGTGAGTTGATCAACTCTCTTGGACTTCGTCGTTAATCATGATGCTAAGGGCGCCAAAAATCCGTATGAAAATAGGGAAACGACACAGTGTTCGATGAACACAAGGAGTTTCATCTTTTTCACTAGGATTTTAGCCCGAGCTCAAAACAGCTCTCTGAATTCAGAGGGCTGTTCTTTTTTGCCAAGTGCTTAGGCCGTGTTCAATTGAATACAAAAAAGTTACTCTATTGTAGAGTAGCTTTTCTTTTTCACTAGAATTATAGTACAATCTTCGGTTCGTCGCCTTGTCTAGAAACGTTTTATCCAGCAAGAATGGAGCCCTCTGAATTCAGAGGGCTTTTTTGTTGTCTTTTCCTTATCGAACGAGATCCATCATTCTGAGGAAGTCGTTTTGTTTGACAGATGTAATGTATAGAGTTACAATTGATGCATCTTAAGAAATAGAGGTTATCGATATGATTGATATTACATATCTAGACGGTGCAAAACAAGAAAGAGTCATGCATTTTGATTCCTACGATGAGTTTGAACGCTCCCAACAAGCTTGCTTGATTGGGGTAGCAGATTTTTATCCTGTTGTGAAACTGACCTATAATGGGCATGAATTGGATTACCAAGGGACTTACGGAGATGTCTTCTTCTATTTGATGAAGCAAGATTTGACGCAGTACCAAAACTAAAGGAGAAAGAAAATGGCAAAAGTAATTACAGACGCAACATTTGAAGCAGAAACAAAAGAAGGCTTGGTCTTGGTAGACTTTTGGGCAACCTGGTGTGGTCCATGTCGCATGCAAGCTCCTATTTTAGAAAAATTATCGGAAGAACTTTCGGAAGATGAGTTAAAAATCCTAAAAATGGATGTGGATGAAAATCCAGAAACAGCGCGTGCTTTCGGCATTATGTCCATCCCAACCTTGCTCTTTAAAAAAGATGGGCAGGTTGTTAAACAAGTAGCAGGAGTGCATACCGCAGCACAAATTAAGGCCATTGTGGCGGAGTTGAGTTAAAAAGCAAAAAAGCTAAAGAAGAATGAACCTTCTTTAGCTTTTTTTATGCGCGATGACATTCGTTTCTATTAGAGAGCTTACCATGCTAATCCAATACTGGCTATTTCTTTTTTTGAAGCGAATTGCCCATTTGGTCTGTGCCATCTTCCACTTGCATCTCTATAATATCCACCGCCCGAAACAGTTTGATTTTGTGCTTGTTGTTGCTGCGCTTGTTGGGCAGCTTGTCTTGCCTGTTCAGCAGCTGTGGCTTGTCGAGCTTGTTCAGCTTGTTGTTCTCTGACAGTAATAGCATTTTGTACTAATCCAACACGATGAGTTAAGCGATCTTTTGTTCCTTGATCAGCTACATTTGCGATGGCAGCTTGAGCTGGAGCAATATTTTCTATTACTTGATTGTTTTCTAAGGCTTGTACGGCAGACTCAGCTTGAGCAGCAAGTTGTTTTGCTTCAGCCTCTTTTTTTTCACGCTCTTCTTTTTCTTTTCGTTCCTGTTCTTCTTTCGCCTTTTTCTCGCGTTCTTCTTTTTCTTTTCGTTCTTGTTCTTCTTTTGCCTTTCTCTCTTTTTCAGCTTTCTCTGCTTTCTCTTTCTCAGCTTTTTCTTTTACTTCTTTTTCACGTTTTGCCTCAGCCTCTTTTTTCGCACTTTCATCATTTTTAGAAGGAGTGGATGCAAAATGAGTGGCTTGAGCCTGCTCTTCTTGCTTAGTGGAAGCAATATTAGGGTTGATTAAGTATGCACCTCCGACTGCAAGAACTGAAGCAATAGCAGCGATATTTCTTTTAGCAGCGTTGGGTTTCTTTTTAGCAAAATACCAGGCAAATCCTATACCACAAAAAAATAGGATAGGAAGAATGATCTTGGGATTAAAAATCATAAAGAGGATTCCGAGACCGTAAAGAACGACTTTCCAAACTGGTTGGGCCATGATATAATCGACAAACTTTTTCATTTTTTTCTCCATATTTAGTAATGTTTTTCACAATAATCATACCACAATATAAGAGCGCTTTCAATCACTAACTGGTAACATTTTAATAAAAAAATCAGACTTAGATTAAACTAAGTCTGAAAATTGTTCTTATTCTCCCAATTCTGCACTGTAGGCAATAATTTGATCCACAGTGTCTGAAAGGAATTGGATGGTATCGCGAAGTGGTTTGTCAGTTGAGATATCTGCTCCGATGATCATGGCTGACTCAAGTGGGGTCTTGCTACCACCTGATTTGAGGAGGTCCAGCCAATCTTTAGCTCCATTTTCGGAGTTCTTCAAATGCAGGTAACCCGCTGTTGAGATAACCAAGCCTGCTGAGTAGGTGTAGCTGTAAAGCCCCATGTAGTAGTGGCTTTGGCGCATCCAGGTCAAAGCTGCATCGTCATCGATTTCAACGGCGTCTCCCCAGAATTCGGTCAAGACTTCCTTCATGATGCTGTTGAGCTTGCTAGCACCGAAGGTACCACCTTCTTCGATCAGGGTGTAGACCTTGCGTTGGAAGGCTGCTTCTAGCAAGTGGGTGATGAAGTTGTGGAAGTAGGTGTCTGTCAAACGGTGAGCTAGGGCAAAGCGTTTTTGACGAGGATCGTCAAACTGGTGTTCCAAGTAGTCGCTAAGGAGGAGCTCGTTAAAGGTAGAAGGAGCTTCCACATAGTAGGTCGACATGTGGGCGTTGAAGTAGCTTTGGTTGTTGTCTGAGAAGATGAATTGACCAGAGTGTCCGATCTCGTGGATTAGGGTGTAAACATCGCTCATTCGTCCTGTCCAGCTCATGAGGACATAAGGATGGACGCGGTAAGGATCGGCTGCATAACCACCGGAATCCTTGCCTTCATTGGCGGCAAAATCGACCCAACGTTCGGTTTGGTAGCGGGCAATTTCGCGAGAATATTCTTCGCCAAGAGGTGCCACAGATTTCATGACCAAGTCATAAGCGTCATCAATGGTGACATCTGGGTTGAGCGCACTGTCCAAGTCCAACTTCCAATCAGCAAAGGTCATTTTCTCAAGGCCGTTGACCTTGGCCACGTGTTTGAGGAATTTTTGAGCTACTGGAGCGAAGTCCTTCATGATCAGGTCAATCTGACGATCAAACATGGCACGATCCACTTCCTGTTCAGCCAAGAGATAGTCAAATACGGAATCGTAGCCTCGCATATCTGCGATTAGTTTTTCAGATTTGACTTGGGCTAGATAGGTAGCAGCAGCCGTGTTTTGGTGCTTGCGGAGACCTTCTGAGAAGGAACGAAAGGCTTTTTCACGGACTTCCGCATTCTCATGGTTTTGGTAGAAGTTTTCATAGGTGACAAAGCTATTCTTGTAAACTTTTCCATCTACTTCAAAATCAGCCATTTCAAAGTCACCTGCCCGCATCTTGGTATAGATGTCTTGCGGTCCGTAGAAGACTTCACCCAGGTTGGTCAGAGTTTTTTCTACGTCAGCTCCCAAGTAGTGAGCTTTTTTGATTTTAGCCTGACGAATGGCAAAAGTGAGGTGAGGGAGTTGACCCAGGCGTTCAAGGACTTCTTCATCCGCTTCTACCAAAGCATCATCAAAGAAGGAAAGTTCAACGCTCGCCCAAGTTTCGAAATCCATCCCTGCTTGGGCAATTTCTGCAAAAGCTTCATCCCCAAAGTCCGTCGTTTGGGGCATAAAGCTGTAGTTGCCAATGTGGCTGAGTTGGATCTGAATTTGTTCAAAGACTGTAAAGGCAGCTTCAAAGTCTTCAAAGGTGTGGAGGTTGCCTTTGTAGTTACGGACAAATTCATTGATTTCTTCACGTGTTTTTTCAATGGCACGCAAGAAGTCTTCCTGGTCTTGGTAGAGGGCTGTGAGGTCCCAGAGTTCGTTCTCAGGAAATTCAGAACGTTTTTTTAATTCCATAGTGTTCTCCTTTTGATCAAATAACTATACTAAGTATATCAGAAAAAAGGGCAGAAACATAGAGGAAGAGGGGAAAATGCTTGTGTGAAAATCTTGAAAAGAGCTGGAAAAAAGTTAAGATTAAAAAACTTAAGTTTAACCACTATATTTAGGTAAGGCATGGATTGGAATTTCGCTGATATACTTAGTACATCAGAGTATTGCATTTCATGCAATACTCAACACTAATGGCTCTAAAGAATATAAGGATTGCTTAATAATTTTTTGTGGCAATTCTTATATTCAAAATTTTAGTAAAATGTTGCTAATTAGTGATAGAGGAGGTTATTAATGGAAACAAGAGAAGAAATTGTCTCTAAATTAGAACTCATTCGTGAGAATATATTGGGATTTATTCAAGCCCGTTCACGTCAAGTTACACTTGTTAATCAAATGAGAACAGCCAAATTGATTCAACAAGATGAATATAACGAAAACACATTGTCTCATAAATCCCTCAAGCTTGCTTTTTCAATTATGGTATTTTCAAGTATTTCGATACTATTAGGGGATTTATTGTATGTCATCTTACTTGGTGCTGTGAATCGATTAATCGGTGATATTATCTTTGAAGTTTTGTTCTTATCGGGATTTTTATTTCTATTATTTCGTCGTATGAAAGGTTCAAAGGATAGCTGGATTTATCCAGCGACACTGATTATGGGAGGGATCTTACTTGTATTCCCTCTACGTTTGCTTTTGACTCCTAATCCTATAACATTAATTCTACTTGGAGTGTCAATTG
This sequence comes from Streptococcus sp. SP8, assembly GCF_030440045.1. Taxonomy (NCBI): domain Bacteria; kingdom Bacillati; phylum Bacillota; class Bacilli; order Lactobacillales; family Streptococcaceae; genus Streptococcus; species Streptococcus sp. SP8. The sequence goes on from NZ_JAQFJL010000006.1 coordinate 17,202, forward strand.
TAGCCACTTATTTTATCATTCAAAATAAGCTGGAATTAATGATTGCGTTTGTGAATAAAGGTATTCGTAATAAAAATGAACAGCATTTAAGAGATTACCAAGCAGTGGTTGCAGAAAATCAACGATTAGAATTGGCCTATCAGCAAGAGGGACGTTTGATGGAAAATTTCCGGAATCAAGCTGTAGCAATTGGTCAAGGATGGTACCCTAAGGATTATTACGCACTAGATGCAGTGAATTATCTAATTCACGCGTTTAATAACTTTAAAGCAGATAACATAAAAGAAGCGATTAATTTATATGATACATATTTAGACCGAGAAGCACGTCGAGCCTTTGAGGCAGAGATGATCGAACTTGAGAAAGAGCAGATTATTAATCAAGAACGGATGATCAAGCTTCAAGAACATGCAAATATTTTAAGTGCAAGACAAATTGCAGAAACACAAGAAGCAGCTGCTGCATCACGTGCTGTAGCAAGTGAACTTGAGAATATTCGTTATGGAAGATAAGAAATCCGGGATAAATAGGTAGGGAAGAAAATAGAAGGAATATAATTATGAATAAAACAACAAAGAAAAGTATTGCTATTGGTGCTACTATTATTGCCGCTACTGCTGTAACTTCAGTTGTACAAGCTGAAGAAGCGTCAGTTGCTCAACCTCAGACAGGGACATCAGCAACTGTTTCAAATATCGATCGTACTGCTGAGGTTACAAAAGAGGCAGTTGATACAGCAAAAGAGCAAGCTGATGCTGCGGCTAAAACAGTAACAGAACAAGAAAAGGTTGTCAGTGCAGCGGATCAAAAGGCTAAGGAAGCGGAAGCTGCTGAAAAAACGGCAGCAGCAACCTATGAAAAAACAAAAGAAGCTGGGAAGGAAGCAACTCCTGAAAATATTGCAAAAGCTGAAGAAGCCATTAAAACAAAAGAGGCTGGTGTGAAATCAGCTGAAGAAAGTGTAAAAACGGCTGAAGAAGGTGTGAAATCAGCTGAGACAGCGGAAGCCGAATCAGGAAAAACTTATGAAGAGGCTACTAAAAAAGTAGACGATGAAAAAGCAAAAGTCGCTTTAGGCAAGGAAGAAGTGAAGAAGGCAGAACAAGCTCTTAATGAGACAACACTGACCAGAGCACAGGAGACAGTGACGATTGCGGGAAATAAACTGAAAGATGCAGAGTCTGTGAATAAAGCAGCTCAAGACGAATTGACTCGTGCAAAAGAATTCGACGCATCTCGTCAAGCTAAAATCGATGAAACAAAATCAGCTCTCGATAAAGAACGTACTGAAAAGAACATTCCTGCACTCGAACAAGGTCTTGCTGATGCAAAAGCTAATGTTCAAGCAAAAGAAAAAGCTCTTGCTGAAACAAAAGCCAAAGTCGGCGTAGCTCAAGCTGAAGTTGATGAGGCTCAAAAAGCTCTTGACAAAGCAAACGCGGACTATCAAGAAAAAGTTGCTAAGTTGGAACAAGATAGAGCTCTCCGTAAAATCGTTATTCCTGCTGAATACGCAAAACACGACATTAAAGACTACGAATGGTTCATCGCTCATCAAGATGAATACATGAAATTGCAACCAGAAACAGATTATAGCCAAACTGGCATTGGTGTTAACGGAGAAATCGTTGATTTAGCAAATCTCACAGCGGCTCAACGTAAAGAAATTGCTGAATTTGTATCTCAAATGTTGAACGACCTCAACCAACAATATTGGTCACAACGCGAACCAGGCAAAACCATCACACCAATCCAATTGACAGTTGGTGGTCAAGAATTTGCAGACGCTATCGCTCGTGGATATTCTAAATTCTACGAAGACAATGGCGGAACTCCTGATAAATTCAACTTCGGTAAAAACTGGGGGCACCAACTCTCAATTCTCCGTCAATATGGAGCATCTGAATCACTCGGTGGGCTTTTGCCAGAATGGCATAAAGAAAATATGGGCGGATATACAATGTTGAACCTTAAACAGGAGATTGCAGGTGATATTCGTATGATGATGTTCCAAGATGGTAATCAAGCAAACGGTCACGCTAAACACTTGATTTCCCTTGAAGGTTCGGGCATTGGATTCAGCGTAAGCTCCGGATCACTCCACATCTTATCAACAAACCGTCCAACAAATCAAGACAAAGCTGATTACCTTAGCACTGATCAAGAATACAACGATTCTGTGAAACATTCAGTTGAAAAAGAAGAACAAGCGCTTCAAGCAGCTAAAGCTAAGAAAGCAACTGCTGACCAAGCCGTTACATCTGCTGAAAATGACCTTGCTTCGGCAAAATCAGCTCAAGTTGACGCTCAAACTAAATTGAACGCTGCTCAAAATGCTATCGCTAAAGCTCAAAAAGCTTACGATGACGCTCTTGTTGTCAAAGAACAAACTCCTGCAGCTCAAGCTAAAGTTGCTGAAACTGCGAAAGCTCTTGAAGCAGCTAAAGCTGAACTCGCAACCGCTCAATCAAATCTTGAAAACTTGCAACAAGTTCGTGCACAACGTGAATCTGAATTGAAAGACGCTAAAGCTAAATTGGTTGCTCAAGAAGAAGTTTTGAAACAAGCCCTTCAGGCAGCTCTTGATGCAGAAAATGATTTGAAAGCAAAAGGTCTTGCAACAACTGAAGCTAAAGCTCAAGTGGAACGTTCTAAACAAGCTGTTAAATCAGCTGAACAAGCTGTACAAGACGCAAAAGATTATCTTGAATTGCTTAAGAGCGCACCTGTGAAACTTGCTGAAGCTGAAAAAGCATTGACTGAGGCAAAAGCTAAAACAGCTGAAGCTAAAGCAACTCTTGAAACAGAAATTGCCAAACTTGAAGCTTTGAAATTGAAAGCGAAAGCATCTCAAGAAGACTACACTCGTGTCTTCGAAGCTTACCAAAAACTCGTTAAAGCGAAACAATGGGAAGAAACAATTCGTCGTGAACAAGAACGTATCAAACACGAAGAAGAAACTCGTCGCAACGAACCAGTTCGTCATGAACCAACTGAAAACAAAGTGATGAAGACAACTGTCCCAATCGTAACAGGAACACCTGGTGCAATCACACCGGCAACACCTCAAGTTAACCCAACTAAACAAGCAAACACGAAAGAATTACCGTCAACTGGTGAATCTGCAAGTGCACTTGGACTTATGGGCGTAGCTATGATGGCTCTAGGTTTTGTTGGATTGAAACGCAAACGCGAATCAAAATAAAAATTCTATTTAGGCTGGGGAAACCCAGCCTAAAATGATATAATTTTAAGAAAAAGATAGTTAAATGGGGAATTTTTTATGAAAAAGGTTATGATTTCACTACTGGCGGGTGCGTCCGTTCTAGCTCTGGTGGCTTGTACGCCCAAACGCTATGAACGCCAAAGTAAACCAAAGACAGCAACGTCATCAGCTGTCAAAAAAGAAAAGAAGGATACAGGTCAGAAGTATTATCAAGAGGTTTTGGAGCGGTATGCTAAGTATGATACTGCTCTTAAAAATGGGGATAAAGCAGGCCTCTTTGCGGAATTAGGTAAAATACAATCTGGTTCAGAAGAAAGCATCTATCTAGATGCTTTGGAGCGCTTAGGAACTCCGGTAACCTTCCAATACGCTTTTACAGACTTGAACAAAGATGGTGTGGATGAGCTCTTGGTGTCCAATCAATACACTGGAAACAAACAGTATGTTTCTGCTATCTATTACCTCAAGGGTCAAAAAGCTGAATTGCTCCATACAGCTTATACAGCTGCGGTGGGTGGTTATCGCTCCAGCTTAGAAGTTTTCGACAATGGACAAATCGTCTATGCCACTTGGCAATCTCTTAATCCAGAAATGGAATTGACCCTTTATTCGCTAGGAAAAGGGGAAGCCAAGGAAGAAAAGAAAGCAACCATTCAAATTGGTGGTGACCAAACAGCAGAACAAGCTCTTGGGATTTCAGCCAAGCAGTTGGACCTCAGTAAGCTGGACTGGAAAACTTTTGAAGGTTCAGGGGATTCCAAATCAGCAGCAAAATCGGAAGAGAAAAAATCGGAAAGCTTCCAAGTACAAGTCAGTGTGTCGGATCTCCGTATTCGAAAAGAGCCATCGACTTCTGCACCATCTGCGGGAATGATCGCAAAAGGAACTCACACCATTACGGAAACAGTAGAGGCAGATGGCCATACCTGGGGCAAATTGGAATCTGGACAAGGCTGGATCGCCCTTGAATTCACAACGCGCGTGGATGGTTCTAAATCAGCAAGCTCAAGTAAAAAAAGCAGCGGAATGAATATTCAAGAGATTCAGAACGGAAATTTCTCAAGTATCGCAGGAACCTGGAGAAATGGGAAAGGGATGAGTGTAACATTTGATGATAACGGTATATCAAAGATCAATGGTGAACCAACAGACCAGGTTGTAGACCGCTTTAATCATGAATTTGGATACTTAAGCAGTAGTGTTCATTCAACTGCCCCAGCTGGTGCTTCAGCAATGAGTTTTTTCCCAGCAGGTCAAGAGTTTCCCGCATCATTAAAATATGGAAATTTTTCTGTTGATAATAGCAAGGATATTATTTATTGGGGTCAAAATGTTATTTCAGATCAAAGCGACTTGTTCTATAAGGAAGACTAAAAAAGGTTAGAAAATTAACTTATATTTGCTAGTGGTCTCTTCATTGATACTGAGTAAATAGATTTTCTTTGATAGAGTAGGATAAAAAAATAGGAGATATTATGAAAAAATTTATTATTTTATTTTTAACAGTTGGTTCGATAATTTCCCTAGCAGCTTGTGCTCCCAAACGCTATGAGCGCAAGCACAGTCCAGTAGGAGCCTCATCGGTTAAAAAATCATCTGATAAAGCCCAAGAAAAAGAGCAAACCGAAGGAGATAAGTCAGATGAACATGATAAAGAAGCCATTGGGACCTTGTCAAAAGCGGACCAAGCGGATATCTATTCGATTATTGAAAACAGTGCGTCTTTGACCTATTCACTTCAGGTGCAACCGACTCGCTTGCTAGAGTTGAATAATGACCACGGCGCGGTTGATGGTTACCCACAAGACATGTTCATTGATTACTACAATACCTACACGCCTGGGACCTATAATCTGCAAGATGTCATTGATAAATTAGATGCAGAAGAAACATCGGACTCAATCCGCAGTCTTTCACAAGACAAGCTGATCCAGCTTACAAATGAAAAGAAAGACGGCTGGATCTATTCGACAAAAGACAAGGCCTTCTACGAAATTGTACCTGGTGGTCGTGGCGGAGCGATGCCACCGATGGAAATCCCTTCACCGGATGAATGGGTGATCAATGAAAATTCAGTTGAAGTGACCACATCGATCCAAGGGACTTCTGAACCATACAGACGTTTTGTCTTGAAACGAAACAATAAGGACTACAAGGGTGGAACACATAAAACACGCTTTTATGTCGACAGCACTGAATTCGCAAAATCGTAAAAATAATCAGAAGCTATATCTAGCTCTAAAATTTTTATATAGAACTTGCTGAAGAATCAAAGAAAAAGGCCCTCAAAGCCTTTTTCTTTTGGGCTTGAATATGTTAAAATAAAAGGTATACGTGCTTGGATACAAAGATGAGGATATAACAGACAGATAGGCTGTTGAAATTCCTATCTCGTTGAGTTGCTTGACGGCTTGGTATCTTGAGTAATTGAACCCGGCCGAAAAGCCGTGTAAAAAAGATAAACTGTCTTGTCTTCATCGAAGACTTCGTCAGTTTCCTATTTTTACTTTGCTTTTGACGGCCTTGGTATCTTGATAGTTGAACACGGGCTAAATCCCTAGTGAAAAAGATAGATTTCCTAGTGTGCGTGGCACACTGCGTCAATCTCCTATTTTCATACGGGATTCTTCACGCCCTTTGTATCCTGATGAACTGAATTTTGGCCTCATTTCTTAGGAAAAAAGATAAGCTTCCTAGCACTCATCGAGTGCGGCGTCACCTTCCTATTTTTCTACAGAAATGTTCGGCAAGCCGAACCGTCCAAAATATCTTGATCTTTGTAGGCAAGTCGTATAATTTTATCAATCCAAAGGGGATTACAATGACAAAACAAGTGTTTCAAACGACTTTTGCGGGTCGTGAGTTAATCGTAGAGACTGGTCAGGTTGCCAAGCAAGCAAATGGCGCTGTTGTCGTGCGTTATGGGGAGTCAACTGTCTTGACGGCTGCTGTCATGTCTAAGAAGATGGCAACTGGGGATTTCTTCCCACTTCAAGTCAACTACGAAGAAAAAATGTATGCGGCTGGGAAATTTCCTGGCGGCTTTATGAAACGGGAAGGACGTCCTTCTACTGATGCGACTTTGACAGCGCGTTTGATTGACCGTCCAATCCGTCCAATGTTTGCGGAAGGCTTCCGTAACGAAGTGCAGGTGATTAACACAGTCCTTTCTTACGATGAAAATGCATCTGCCCCAATGGCAGCCATGTTTGGTTCATCATTGGCCTTGTCTATCTCAGACATTCCATTTGACGGACCTATCGCTGGGGTACAAGTGGGCTATGTTGACGGAGAAATCGTCATCAACCCAACGCAAGAACAAGCCGAGCGCTCGCTTCTTGAATTGACAGTAGCTGGTACCAAACACGCTATCAACATGGTAGAGTCTGGCGCTAAAGAATTGTCAGAAGAAATCATGTTGGAAGCTCTTCTGAAAGGGCACGAAGCTGTTAAAGAATTGATTGCCTTCCAAGAAGAAATCGTAGCAGCAGTTGGGAAAGAAAAAGCAGAAGTAGAATTGCTTCACGTGGACGCTGACTTGCAGGCTGAAATCATTGCAGCCTACAACAGTGACCTCCAAAAAGCAGTCCAAGTAGAAGAAAAATTAGCTCGTGAAGCTGCGACTCAAGCGGTTAAAGACCAAGTGACAGCCGTTTACGAAGAAAAATATGCAGACCACGAAGAATTTGACCGCATCATGCGGGATGTGGCTGAAATCTTGGAACAAATGGAACACGCAGAAGTGCGCCGTTTGATCACAGAAGACAAGGTACGTCCTGACGGTCGTAAGGTTGATGAAATCCGTCCTTTGGATGCACAAGTCGACTACCTTCCCCGCGTACATGGTTCAGGCCTCTTTACTCGTGGACAAACGCAAGCCCTTTCTGTTTTGACCTTGGCACCAATGGGTGAAACGCAAATCATCGATGGTTTGGATCCAGAGTACAAGAAACGCTTTATGCACCACTACAACTTCCCACAATACTCTGTAGGGGAAACTGGTCGTTACGGTGCGCCTGGTCGTCGTGAAATTGGTCACGGTGCTCTCGGTGAGCGTGCCCTTGCTCAAGTATTGCCAAGCTTGGAAGAATTCCCATATGCCATCCGTTTGGTAGCAGAAGTCTTAGAATCAAATGGTTCTTCATCTCAAGCCTCTATCTGTGCGGGAACGCTTGCCCTTATGGCTGGTGGTGTGCCAATCAAGGCACCAGTAGCTGGTATTGCCATGGGTCTGATCTCAGATGGAAACAACTATACCGTATTGACAGATATCCAAGGTTTGGAAGACCACTTTGGAGACATGGACTTTAAGGTTGCAGGTACGCGTGACGGGATTACAGCCCTTCAAATGGATATCAAGATCCAAGGGATTACTGCAGAAATTTTGACTGAAGCACTTGCTCAAGCCAAGAAAGCTCGTTTTGAAATCCTTGATGTCATCGAAGCAACCATTCCAGAAGTGCGTCCAGAATTGGCGCCAACTGCTCCGAAAATTGATACCATCAAGATTGATGTCGATAAGATTAAGATTGTCATCGGTAAGGGTGGAGAAACCATCGATAAGATCATCGCTGAAACAGGCGTTAAGATTGATATCGACGAAGAAGGAAACGTGTCTATCTACTCGAGCGACCAAGCTGCCATTAACCGCGCTAAAGAAATCATTGCTGGTTTGGTCCGTGAAGCCAAAGTGGATGAAGTCTACCATGCCAAAGTGGTTCGGATCGAGAAATTTGGTGCCTTTGTCAATCTCTTTGACAAGACGGATGCCCTCGTTCATATCTCTGAAATGGCTTGGACTCGTACCAACCGTGTCGAAGACTTGGTAGCGATTGGCGATGAAGTCGATGTCAAGATTATCAAGATTGATGAAAAGGGTCGTGTCGATGCTTCTATGAAGGCACTATTGCCACGTCCGCCAAAACCTGAACATTCAGAAGAAAAAGGTGAAAAGGGTCCTCGTCACGGCGATCGTCCTCGTCACCACAATAAAGACCACAAACCTAAAAAAGACTTTACCATTACACAAAAAGATTCAGAATAAGCATTAGAAAAGGAGGAGCACGGTATGGGATGGTGGCGTGAAACCATCAATATTGTAAAAGAAAATGACCCAGCAGCGCGTACCTCGCTGGAGGTCCTTTTGACCTATCCAGGCGTCAAAGCTCTGGCAGCTCACCGTGTTTCCCACTTTTTGTGGAACCATGGCTTTAAGCTCTTGGCGCGGATGCACAGCCAATTCTGGCGTTTTTGGACTCAGATCGAGATCCATCCAGGTGCGACCATTGCTTCTGGTGTCTTTATCGACCATGGAGCGGGCCTCGTTATCGGGGAAACAGCCATTGTTGAAAAAGGCGTTATGCTCTACCATGGGGTGACCCTTGGGGGAACAGGAAAGGATGTCGGCAAACGCCATCCGACGGTACGTGAGGGAGCCTTGGTTTCCGCCCATGCTCAAGTCATCGGCCCGGTGGAAATTGGAGCCAAGGCCAAAGTCGGAGCAGGGGCTGTCGTGGTCTCCGATGTACCGAGTGATGTGACCGTTGTCGGTATTCCTGCCAAAATTGTTCGTGTTCACGGCAAAAAGGATGAGCCAATCATTCACCAAGAAGAAGAAAAACGGGAATACTACATGAATAAGATGGAGCATGCTAAGGAAGCCAGCCATCGGTCTTCGAGCTTGTAAGGAGATCGCTACGTGATTCAATCAACCAATACATTGAATGACCACCAACTACTGGAAGCAAAGGCCCTTATTGCCATCTGTCAGAAGTATGACGGAACGTTTCGGGATCCTTATCTCTCCAATATGCTCAATTTTGACCCCGATATGCTGGCCTTTTTCCTTTATTATGAAAAAGGTGAACTTGTTGGCCTATTAACCGTCTATGCGGATGATCAAGATGTGGATGTGGCGATCCTGGTCCACCCCAATCATCGTCGACAGGGAATTGCGCGTGCTTTGTATGGAAGTTTTGAGAAAGAAACGGCATCTTATCCAATTGAGTCTGTGACTTTTCAGACAGAGCGTATTTTTCTAGAGAATCATCCTGATTTTGCCAGCAATTGGGGACTGGTTGAGGATGACGAAACAGAAACCTGGTTAGGACGTGATCGAACCGCTTATGCATTAGATTCCCGTTCGGATGTCGATGTGCTCTTGGCAGAACCTTCTTATCTTGAAACCATTGCCCAGCTCCACCACCAAACCTTTTCAGATGAAGTGGAAGCACCGGAAGTGAGCCACAGATACATTTCTGAGGCCTTGAAGGATCCTGATAGTCTGCTGTACATATTACTCAAAGAAGGTCAAGTGATTGGCGTTTGTACGGTCGATGTATCTGGAAAATGCAATTACCTTTATGGACTTGCGATTGCTGAAGTCTATCGTGGGCAAGGCTACGGAAGCTATTTGGCAAAATCCCTCATCAACCAACTCATGGAGCAAAATGATAAGGCATTTCAGATTGCAGTGGAAGATAGCAATGTAGGTGCCAAACGCTTGTATGAAAAGATTGGCTTTGTCACACAGACTCAGGTGGTTTACTTGAAGCCAAAAGAGTAGAAACAGAAAGGAAATGAAGCGTGTTAAAAATTTATGATACTATGTCTCGTGATTTGCGAGAATTTATCCCCATCGAGGAAGGAAAGGTCCGCATGTATGTCTGTGGGCCAACGGTTTACAACTATATCCACGTAGGGAATGCCCGTTCAACGGTAGCCTTTGACACGATTCGTCGCTACTTTGAGTATCGTGGCTACGAAGTTGCCTACATTTCCAACTTTACAGATGTGGACGATAAGATCATTAACCGTGCCAAAGAAGAAGGCATTACTCCACAGGAAGTGGCAGACAAGTATATTGCGGCCTTCCGTGAGGATGTAACGGCTCTTGGCGTGAAACCTGCAACCCGCCACCCTCGTGTGGTCGAGTTTATGGATGACATCATTCGTTTTGTCAATGATTTGATCGAAAAAGGCTATGCTTATGAGAGTCAAGGCGATGTTTATTTCCGTGTGGAAAAATCCCACAACTATGCAAAATTAGCCAATAAAACCTTGGAAGATTTGGAACTAGGAGCTTCAGGTCGGACAGATGAGGAAACAGCTCGCAAGGAAAATCCAGTCGACTTTGCCCTTTGGAAAGCTGCCAAACCAGGTGAGATTTCTTGGGACAGCCCTTGGGGACCTGGTCGTCCGGGTTGGCACATCGAGTGTTCGGTCATGTCGACGGGAATTTTAGGGGATACTATTGATATCCACGGTGGTGGAGCCGACCTTGAGTTTCCACACCATACTAATGAAATCGCTCAATCAGAAGCTAAGACCGGAAAAACTTTTGCCAACTACTGGATGCACAATGGCTTTGTCAATATTGATAATGTCAAGATGTCCAAGTCCTTAGGCAACTTTATCACCGTGCATGATGCATTGAAGACTATCGACGGCCAAGTGCTTCGCTTCTTCTTTGCGACCCAGCACTACCGCAAGCCCATTAACTTCACAGAAAAAGCGGTGCGCGATGCGGAGACCAACCTCAAGTATTTGAAAAATACCTATGAGCAACCGTTCACAGGAGAAGTGGATCCAGCAGACTTACAAAGCTTTGTGGACAAGTTTATCGCGGCTATGGATGAAGATATCAATGCGGCAAACGGCATCACTGTCGTCTTTGAATTGGCTAAATGGATCAATTCTGGTCACTACAATCAAGAAGTCAAGGATGCCTTGACCAAGATGTTAGAAGTCTTTGGAGTGGTCTTTGTCGAAGAAGTCTTGGATGCAGATATTGAAGCCTTGATCGCTGAACGTCAGGAAGCGCGGGCTAAGAAAGATTTTGCGCGAGCAGATGCCATTCGCGATCAATTGGCTGCGCAAGGAATCAAGCTCTTGGATACAAAAGAAGGTGTAAGGTGGACACGTGATTGATGTCAATCTAATCAATGGGATTGCCCTTGCCTTTGAGGGAGATGCGGTCTATTCCATGTATATTCGCAGACACCTGATTTTTCAAGGTATGACCAAGCCTAATAAGCTTCACCAGGCTGCCACCCGCTATGTCTCTGCTAGAGCTCAGGCCAGCTTGATTGAAAGCATGCTGGAGCAAGAAATTCTGACAGAAAAAGAGTTGGAGATCTACAAGCGCGGTCGTAATACCAATAGCCATACCAAAGCTAAAAATGCGGATGTCGTGACTTATCGGATGTCGACAGGCTTTGAGGCTGTCATGGGCTATCTCCATATGACGGGGGAGCTCTCTCGTCTAGAAGAGCTGATTGACTGGTGCATCCAGCAAGTAGAAGAAGGAAGAAAGCAGTGAAAAATATCAGAGAGTGGTTTCCTCATGCAGAGGTGACGGATCAAGCCAATCCACCAGCTGGTTATGTAGCCATTCCCCTTCAGGCTCATCAATGGTTGCTGTTGAAGGAAGAAGAACTAACCGAGCGAGAAAAACAATTGATTTCCTGGTTGGGCGGTGAAGAAGAGGTTGCCCCCAATCCTTGGTACCAGTACCTGATCGATGGAAAGGGAGAAGCCCCTCAAGTCATCAAAAAAATGCAGCTCGTCTATTGCCACCTCTCGCATTCAACAGCAGAAGGGACGGCTTCTTGGTTAGAGATGATGCAGACACTCTTGCCCAACTTTCGGGCAGTCTTGCAACTGAGTGGACAGGACTATGTACTCATTCTAGATCAAGAGCAGTCGCTGGTTGTGGCTGATATCTTAAAAGATACCGTCTCTGCCATGGAGTATGATTTCAACATTCGCTTATCCATCATGGTCGGGCAAATATGGACTGAGTCAAAAGCTGGGAAAGTATCTCCGGTTATCCGAGCAGAACAGGCCGTCTTTCGAGCTTGGATTCGAGAAGGTCATCAAGGTGTCTATCGCTTTTCTCAACTCTATCTGTGGGGAATCGAGCAGGCAGATTTGGATCTCACTCCAATCAAGGCAAGTTTGCATCAGTTGATTGAAAGTCAAGATCAATTGCAAGACATCATTGTTGCTCTTTGGGACAATGGGGCAGTTGTAACCAAGGCCGCCCAGCAACTCTATCTCCACCGCAATTCGCTCCAATACAAGATTGACAAGTGGGAGGAGTTGACGGGTCTTCAGTTGAAAAATCTGACAGATCTAGCCCTGTGCTATCATTTGGTCTTACAAGATGTGATTTAAACGGAATCAATCCAGAGTTTTGTGCAACTTGCACAAAACTCTTTTTCTTTTTTGTGAGACTTGCCATAGATTTGTAAAACGTTTTCATTTACAATAGAATTATAAAAATCAAAGGAGTACCATCATGGTAGAATTGAATCTTAGTCACATTTATAAAAAATATCCAAATAGCGAACATTACTCAGTTGAAGACTTCAACTTGGACATCAAAGACAAAGAATTTATCGTTTTCGTAGGTCCTTCAGGATGTGGTAAATCAACGACTCTTCGTATGATCGCTGGTCTTGAAGACATCACAGAAGGTGAATGTTCGATCGATGGCACTGTTGTAAACAACGTGGCACCTAAAGACCGTGATATTGCCATGGTATTCCAAAACTACGCTCTTTACCCACACATGACTGTGTACGATAACATGGCATTTGGTTTGAAATTGCGTAAATACAGCAAGGAAGATATCGACAAACGTGTACAAGAAGCAGCTGAAATCCTTGGCTTGAAAGAATTTTTGGATCGTAAACCAGCTGACCTTTCTGGTGGTCAACGTCAACGTGTGGCCATGGGACGTGCCATTGTCCGTGATGCAAAAGTGTTCTTGATGGACGAACCTTTGTCAAACTTGGATGCGAAACTTCGTGTATCCATGCGTGCTGAAATCGCGAAAATCCACCGCCGTATCGGAGCTACAACCATCTACGTAACTCACGACCAAACAGAAGCGATGACATTGGCTGACCGTATCGTTATCATGTCTGCTACTAAAAACCCAGCTGGTACAGGTACTATCGGACGTGTAGAACAAATCGGTACTCCGCAAGAAGTGTATAAGAACCCTGTGAATAAATTCGTAGCTGGATTCATCGGAAGCCCTGCCATGAACTTCATTAACGTGAAATTGGAAGGTGGACACATCGTTGCCAATGGATTGAACTTGAAAGTTCCAGAAGGTGCTTTGAAAGTCTTGAAAGAAAAAGGCTATGATGGTAAAGAATTGATCTTTGGTATCCGTCCAGAAGACGTGAATACAGAAGCTGCTTTCCTTGAAACATTCCCAGAATCAGTCGTGAAAGCAACGATCTCTGTATCTGAATTGCTTGGTTCAGAATCTCACTTGTACTGCCAAGTTGGTGACAACGAATTCATCGCTAAAGTAGATGCACGTGACTACCTTGGAACTGGTGAAACCATCGAACTTGGATTTGACTTGAACAAAGCTCACTTCTTCGACAAAGAAACTGAAAAAACAGTATACTAATACCTACTGACACTGTAGAGACTGATACGATATGTCTCAGTCTCTTTCATTTTAAGGAGACAAAACATGGAAAAAGACTGGTGGAAGGGGAAGGTCGCTTATCAGATCTACCCAAAAAGCTTTAAAGATAGCAATGGTGATGGCGTTGGGGATTTGAAAGGAATCACGAAGAAACTCGATTACCTTCAAAACTTAGGAATTGACATTCTCTGGTTATCGCCTATTTACAAGAGTCCGTTTATTGACCAGGGCTATGATATTTCAGACTACTATGCCATTGATCCTATTTTTGGAACTATGGAAGATATGGAGGAGCTAATTGCTGAAGGTAAGAAGCGGGGCATTTCTATCATTATGGACTTGGTGGTTAACCACTGCTCCAGTCATCACGAGTGGTTCCAAAAAGCTCTAGCAGATCCAGATGGCCCTTATGCAGATTACTTTTATTTCATCGAAAGTGACAAGGAACCCAACAACTGGGAAAGTTACTTTGGAGGCAGTGTCTGGGAACCAGTTCCTGGCACCAACAAATACTATCTCCATTCTTATCACAAGGATCAGCCAGACCTTAATTGGCAAAATCCTGTCTTGCGCGAAGAAATTTACAAGATGATCAACTGGTGGTTGGACAAGGGAATTGCGGGCTTTAGGATCGATGCTATTATCAATATCAAAAAAGATCTAGAATGGCGTTCGCTTCCGTCTGATCGCGAAAATGGCTTGGTCCCAGTACTGGAGTCTCTAGTGAATGCCCAATCGATTGAACCTTTCTTGCAAGAGTTAAATGAGCGAACCTTCGCCAAGTACAATGCCTTCACAGTTGGGGAAGTGTTCAATGAAACCGACGAAGAATTGCATTTCTTCATTGGAAAAGACGGTGTCTTTTCTTCTATCTTTGACTTCAAGCAAACCTGCTTAGGGCAGGAAGGAAAGGGCTGGTTTGACCATACTCTTCCAACAGCGGAAGAACTTAAGGAAAGTATTTTCCAAGCGCATGAGCGCGCAGATAGGATTGGTGTTCTCTCGACCATCATCGAAAACCACGACGAACCTCGTGGGGTGTCCCATTATATTGTGGAAGGTCCAGTAAACGATACCAGTAAAAAAGCCCTGGGGACCATTCAGGTTTTGCGCAAGGGAATTCCGTTTATCTATCAAGGCCAAGAAATTGGGATGGAAAACCAAATCTTTGAATCAGTTGAGGACTTTGATGATATCGCGACCATCAATGGCTACCATGTGGCTAAAGAAGCTGGTTTGAGTGAGGAAGAAGCATTAGCTGCGATTGCCAAATACAGCCGGGACAATGCACGGACACCCATGCAATGGTCAGCAGAGCCAGGTCTGGGCTTTAGCGATGGGTCAGCTTGGTTGATCAGTCCCAAACCAGATGTTGCCATCAATGTGGAAGATCAGGAAAAGGATCCAAATTCCATCTTGAATTATTACCGGCAGCTGACGGCCTTGTATCGCCATCCCCTCTATGGAAATACTATCCGATTTGGAGATATGATCCCAGCGTATCGGGACCGTGAAAACATCATCGCCTTTGAACGCCGTGGGGACAAACGTCTCTTGGTTGTCAGCAATTTCCAAAATCGCCAAGCTAGCTTGGAGTTGCCGGCTCCGATTAAAACGGTCGTTTTAAATAATACTGCTGGGTTGTTCCAAGAAGGAGACCAAGTGCTCGAATTGACCCCTTACCAAACGGTTGTGTTGGAATTGGTGGAATAAGGAGAAACTTTGCATCAGTGTTAGAATTTAATGTAGAATAGTATTTTCAATAAATATTCTGGAGCAATTTATAAAAGTTTTCTATACTTTAAAATCAGTCAAGTATAAACTGAAGCTTTCCGCTGTGAGAAAAGTGTTTGAAACATTATTGTTTCAAACACTCGGGAGTTTTGAGATCTTAGGCTCAAAACTAAGTCATGGAACTTCGAAGAAGTTCGCTGATGTCCGCACTCACCTAAGGAAAGTTTTGAAAGATAGTTTAGATCCAAAAAGAACCTTCGCATCTGCGAAGGTTCTTTTCATGTCATCCAGGTCTAAACCTGGAACTTACTCAACTTCTTTCTTTTTCAAGAGGAGGAAGCCTCCGCTAACGGCTAGCAAGAAGCCTGAAAGAATGAAGTGTGCGGTTGTGTCTTCTCCAGTTTGTGGCAATTGTGCCTTGGCTGGACTTTCTTGGAAGCTTTGTCCTACTTGGTAAGTCAAGGCTTGCACGCTTTCTTCATTTTTTGTTGTCATTTCTTTTTGTGGAAGGAGCACTTTAGGAGTATCCTTCTTGGCTAAGATTGGCTGTGGATTGCTTGTTTGGTTATGAATTGGAACCACCACTTGATCTGGTTCTTTAGCTGGAACGTAATCCATCAAGCTTGCCAACTTGCTGCCAAAGATCGCATTGGTTACCCAGCGGAAGAAGTGGACAGGGTGTTGACGGTTGGTTGGATTTCCTGCATAGACAAAGAGTGGTTGTCCCATCAGTTCTCCAGAGATGGCCATGACTTTGTTAGCCAGAACATCATTATGTGGCCACCAACCTGCAATATAATAATCGCTCGGAGCGATGCTCATCAAGGTCTTGAAATGCTCTGGAACCTTTTCAATCCAGTTTCCTGAGTTGGAGTAGAAGAGGGTATTCTTCTTGTATCCGCTGGTCAATGGATCCTGATCATCAATGATGGCTTTCATTAATCCTTCGTAGTCACTACCGCCTTTTAGTTTTTCAGCGTCAAATCCTGTAAGAACTCCCAATTTTTCCAATTTTTGCATGGCTTCCCCACCAATGACCAGGGTTGGTTTCTTACCAAAGATGGAAGCGTCAAAGCGGTTGCTTTCCAAAATAACAACATCCGCTTCTTCTGGCGTATTGACGATTTGGAAGCCTAATTTTTCAAGGACCAGACTAGTATGAGCAGGCGCATCTATTCCAGCCCAATTATAGTGGTAGTTCGGAGAGTAGACCTTCATCGGTTTCAAGGTTGGTCCGCTTGGCACCTTGTAGAGGGCATCCCCATAAATGGCATAGTTTGGCAGGAGCGAAGCAAAGGTATCGCGGTCAACGATGTAGCCATCGTCTGTTAGGTAGACGGATTTTCCTTGTGCAATAGCCTGGTTAACCGCTTTAACGGCACTGGCTGAGGTATTTGCAATCACATAGTAAGGAGCTTTTGGATCGATCTCAGAGGTACGAGTGGCGCGGGTGGTGGTGACTTCTCCTAATTTTCCGTTGAAAAGACCATCCGCAAAGACAGGTTCGGACTTGAAGCCTCTCATATCTGGGAAGTTGACCAGCAACTCTGCGTACATCGCAGCCCAGGCAGATTCGTTGGAGCCCTTGTAGAGAATGTGGTTGGCATAGCCACGTTTGGCTTGGGCCATGTCAATGACTAAGTCCCCTTTTTTATAGTTGCCAATATCTTCTTTGAGTTCCTTGACGAGGACACCATTGCGTTTGAAGTAGTCGATCATATTGAAGGCTTCTTGGGCATCGTTGTCTTTGTCGAGGCTCATTGGGATGACGTAGTAGTCTGGGAAGAATTTCGGACGACCATTTTTCACACGTCCAACGATTTTCCCATTTGGACCGACCAGTTCATTTTCAGCTTTTGGATCTTCGGTTTTATTGAGACCGCGCAGGTAGAAGTTGAGACGCATCTCAAGGAGACGGTCCGGATCTTGGTTGAGGAAGTCAATCCCTCCTAGTACGGCATTGCGACCTGCTTTGTAGGATTCTTCATTTCCTTCCGGAATTTCGATAGTATGGCCTAAGATACCATGGTAGACTGCATAAACCCCTGTATAGCCAGAGAAGGAGTCATCCCAGCCATCGCCCCAATCCAGTTTTGGAATGATGTAACTATTGTATTTAGAATTGGCAACTCCTGCCCGTCCCATATGATGGGCATTTTCCAGCATGAGGTTGGACATGAGATCGTATTCAAAGTTCGGATCATGTGGAGGTGTTGCAGGTTCGATTAAGAATTCTTTTACAAAACCGTGTAAGTCGTAGAGAGCGATCGGATTCCACTTGTTGATCATTTGGATGACGGTCCGGACTTCAGGGTTGGTTTGGTAGCTGGCATCCCGGTTTGGATCGAGCCCGTTTGCTAGGGCCCGCAGGTTGAGAGCGTCCCCATCTGGGTTTTCCGTGAAGTCAAATAAGAAGATGAATTTATTGAGCAAGGTTGGAATATCTAGCGTGACAGTTTTAGCATTTCCAGCTTCATCAGTGGTGTTAAAGGTCACCTTTTCCTTGGTTGCAAAGGTATTAAAGAGGCCTGTGATGATATCAATGCCAGGCTGCTCATCCGCGTGGGTGTTGTGGACTAAGACAGGTAGTTTGTAATCCAAGGTCTTGTCCTTCAGTGCAGCCAGCATTTCGCTTGGTTTGGTCAAAGCTGTAGGATTGGTGCTAGACAGGTAGTGATCGATGCTGGCTTGGTCCTTACTCACAATTCCCATCTTCATGTCCCGGCCTTGGGCGCTCTTACCAAGGGTTTCTAACTGCACCAAACGATCGGGTTTCGCTTCTTCCTTGGATTTTTCGATAGCAGCTAGCATCTCTTCATGTGTATGGTAGTCTTGGTAAGGTCGAAAAACAAGAGTTTTATTGATGGTCACACCCAAGTCTGCATTGGTTCCGACCAGCTCATGATTGCCGATGTAGTTGCGATAAGTCCGGCGGATATTATTTGGGCTCCGAAGGCTAAGATCTTCACCAAAGAGATCCTGCACGTCGATGTGGAGATCCAGATCATTTCCGTTTGCGGTCTCTGTGATGGTAAGGAATGGATCCTTGCTTAGTGTTCCTGTCTCCATATCCCAAGTTTTCCACTCAGAGAGAGGCTTATTGTCTAAGGTCCAGTTGATCTTGCCAGCAGCTTGAGCTTTTTCTTGGACTTTGTCATCAATCGTACTCTTTTCAGAGAGATAAATGGTGCTATCAGCCAATCGTGTCGCTTGGTCAGCGGTCGTTGTCGCACGGGTAGTGCTTGGACTAGCGGTTGGCGCAACTTCTGTAGTAGAAGCCACATCAGAAGTCGCTGTTGCTTCTGCAGAAGTGGCAGGGGCTGCGGTGTCTCCTTTTTCAGCTGTAGCAGGACTGGCAGTCTCAGCTGTCACAGCTTGCTCAGTAGCGGGTGCCGCTTCAAGGACCGTACTTGGCTCTGTTTGAGGCGCTTCTAAGCTATCGGCTGATACTTGGCCATGACCGATGACAGAAAGCAAGACAGCAGCTGAGAGGCTGAGTGTCGTAGTGTACAAATGTTTCTTATACGAAGACTTCATATAGAAGACCCTCCTTAAAAAGTTATTTTCCTACTCCAGTATACCATTTTAGGAAAGCGTTTTCAACATTTCACGCAATAAAGAAGCCTTTGCATTTCGCAAGGGCTTCTCTGTCTATTCTGTCTCCTGATGAAATTGTTGGTAAAAATCAACCTTGACCTGAATGAAGGTTTCTAAATCTCTTAACAATTGGAGCAAGGTGGCGCGTGTTTCAAATTCTTCCCGGGTCTTGGGCAAGGGCCGTTCGCGGAAGATCGCCAAATACTGAGTAATATCATCTAGAAGATTTTGGGCAGGATTTTCCTGACTTAACTGTTGCGCAGTCTTCTTAAAAAGTTGAGCCAAGATCATACTTTCACTCGCTGCTAACTGACAGCGGTTGACGTTTTCTGCCATATCCCGCAGGATATCGTTTTGGCGCTTGCGCATTTCGAAGTAGTGAATGTGGTAGTTGGTTTGGTGAAAAAGGTGGTTGGAATGATCCAGATAGACCAGATTTAAAGCGTCCTTTAGGATACTATCCAATTCCTTGATCAAGCGGGCATCGTTGCGACCATCCCCTTTACCAAGTAATTCCGCAAAACGGGCAAGAATCTTCTTTAGTTGGTCTTCGACAACATCATGATAGTGATCGATCGCTGCCTGGTGAGAGGGCATATAGAGATTGGCTAGTAAGGCAAAGCTGGTTCCTATTAAAAAGAGGGCAAGTTCATTGAGCAAGAGCCCCCAGGAAGTAGACTGCTCAATCAAGAGATGGGTGACGAGGACCGTACTAGGGGTGATGCCGATCTGCCAGCCCATTAGAAAGGCGCATGGAACATAGAGAGCGATAAAGACTCCCAGTGCCCAAAGGTTGAAGCCAAAAAAGGAAAAAGCGAGACTTCCGATCACAAGGGCCAGCAAAGTCGACATAAAACGCTGATAGGCTTGCTTGATCGTACTGCGACGCGTATCAGAGATACTCAAGATGGCAATGACGCCAGCTGAGATGGCATAGGTCAAGCCCAGAGCATAAGCAAGGGCAGCTGCTAAACAGGTGGCCAAGGTGAGCTTGATGGTTCGTTGAAAAAGAGGCATGGCTTCCTTTCTAGTTTGGTTCGTTCATTAAAATAGATTTCATTTCATTATATCATGAATTGGCATCATCCTCCTTTCTTGTGGTATACTAGTTCTATGGAAAATAACGATATCGTATACGGTGTCCACGCAGTCACCGAGGCTTTACAAGCCAATACAGGCAATAAATTATATATTCAAGAAGACCTCCGAGGAAAAAATGTCGACAAAATCAAGGCCTTAGCAGCTGAGAAGAAGGTGTCGATTTCTTGGACGCCAAAGAAAAACCTGCAGGAAATGACAGAAGGAGCTGTCCACCAAGGCTTTGTTCTTCGAGTGGCAGCCTTTGCTTACACAGACTTGGCAGCGATTCTGAAACAGACAGCCCAAGAAGAGAACCCTCTTTTATTGATTCTCGATGGCTTAACAGATCCGCACAATCTTGGATCTATCTTACGGACAGCTGATGCGACCAATGTCTCAGGAGTCATCATTCCTAAGCACCGGGCGGTTGGGGTAACCCCAGTGGTTTCTAAAACTTCTACCGGAGCAGTGGAACACATTCCCATTGCGCGTGTGACCAATCTTAGCCAAACCTTAGACAAGCTAAAGGAAGAGGGCTTCTGGATCTTTGGAACCGACATGAACGGCACGCCATCACACCAGTGGAATACGGCTGGCAAATTAGCCTTGATCATTGGCAATGAAGGAAAAGGGATCTCGGCCAACATCAAAAAGCAAGTCGATGAGATGATCACTATTCCCATGAATGGTCATGTGCAAAGCCTCAATGCCAGTGTGGCAGCAGCCATCCTCATGTATGAGGTCTTTCGCAACCGACTATAATTCTAGAAAGGCAATGATATGAAACGAAAAATCTTATTGGTTGACGGCTACAATATGATTGCCTTTTGGCAGGAAACCCGCCAGCTCTTTCAAAAAAGTGAGCTCGATGCAGCTCGCAATATCCTCCTGCAAAAACTGAGTCACTATGCTAGCTTTGAAGGGATCGAAGTCATCTGTGTCTTTGATGCCCAGTATATGCCAGGAGTGCGGCAGACCTATGAGGAGTTCAATGTTCAGGTGGTCTTTACCGGTGAGGATGAGACGGCAGATGACTATATCGAGCGCTTGGCGGCAGAGCTTAATACGCCCCTCCACCAAGTTTCGGTAGCGACCAGTGACTTAAATGAGCAATGGACCGTATTTGCTCAAGGAGCTCTTCGGGTATCTGCCAGAGAGTTAGAAAAACGGGTCGCAGTCGTCAAAGGAAACCTCAACCAGGCGCAGCGAGTGGTCAACGATCAAAAACCACCCATGCGACCACTCGATCACGAAGTATTGCGACAATTACAAGAAATGATGGGAGACAAGTAATGACATTTGCTATTTTAACCGATTCGACCGCAGATTTGGACCAAAACTGGGCCAAGGAACACCAGGTAACCATTCTGGGTTTGACCATTGAGTTAGATGGGACGGTTTACCAGACAGTAGGAGAAGGTCAATTGACCAGCCCTGAGCTTTTAGAAGCCATGAAAAATGGAGCCAAACCGACAACCAGTCAGGTCAATGTGGGCCAATTTCAGGAGACCTTTAAGCACTTTGCAAAAGATGGAAAAGCTGTACTTTATGTAGCCTTTTCATCGGTCTTATCTGGGACCTATCAGAGTGCAGTCATGGCACGAGACCTGGTTTTAGAAGACTACCCGGAAGCCGTGATCGAGATTGTCGATCCGAAGGCTGCTGGGATTGGAGAGGGCTACCTGGTCATGCGGGCAGTAGCAGCGCGCGATGCGGGTCGCTCATTAGCAGAAGCCAAAGAAGAGATCATGGCTCTAGCTCCAAAACTGCGGACCTATTTCCTCGTCGATGATCTCTACCACCTCATGCGTGGTGGTCGCCTCTCAAAGAGCGCTGCGATCATGGGAAGTCTAGCCAGCATCAAGCCCATTCTCTGGATTGATGCAGAAGGGAAATTAGTGCCCATTACGAAAGTTCGTGGACGCAAAAAAGCCGTCCGAGAATTACTGGAGTTGATCAAAACCGATATCGGTGAAAGCACAGCCTTGGTCTCTTATACAAACGATCTAGAAGGAGCCGAAGCGTTGAAGGCAGAAATGCTTGCACTTGATGGCATCGACGAAGTCCTTGTAACGCCCCTTGGACCAGTCATCTCCGCCCACGTCGGCCCAAATTCCTTGATCGGATTTGTCATAGGAAAAGAAAATCGCAAATAATTTTCCAAATCGGTTGACTTTTATCTTAGAATTTTGATACAATAGTAGGCGGTATTGTTTACCCCATTTGTAAGGCCCCGGAACCTTTCAAATACCCTGCGGACCGGAACATCCGCCCTGTAAACAAAAACGACATTCATATAGGAGAAATCATGAACAAAACTACATTCATGGCTAAACCAGGCCAAGTAGAACGCAAATGGTACGTTGTTGACGCAACTGATGTACCTCTTGGACGCCTTTCAGCAGTTGTTGCAAGCGTGCTTCGCGGAAAAAACAAACCAACATTCACACCTCACACTGATACAGGTGACTTCGTAATCGTTATCAATGCTGAAAAAGTTAAATTGACTGGTAAAAAAGCAACTGATAAGATCTACTACACTCACTCAAACCACCCAGGTGGATTGAAATCAATCTCTGCTGGTGAACTTCGTTCTAAAAATGCAGTACGTTTGATCGAGAAATCAGTTAAAGGTATGCTTCCACACAATACTCTTGGCCGCGCTCAAGGTATGAAATTGAAAGTATTCGTTGGAGCTGAGCACACTCACGCTGCCCAACAACCAGAAGTTCTTGATATTTCAGGACTTATCTAAGGAAAGGAACAATAAAGTATGTCACAAGCACAATATGCAGGTACTGGACGTCGTAAAAACGCTGTTGCACGCGTTCGCCTTGTTCCAGGAACTGGTAAAATCACTGTTAACAAAAAAGATGTTGAAGAGTACATCCCACACGCTGACCTTCGTCTTGTAATCAACCAACCATTCGCAGTTACTTCAACTGCAGGTTCATACGACGTTTTCGTTAACGTTGTAGGTGGTGGATACGCAGGTCAAGCAGGAGCTATCCGTCATGGTATTGCTCGTGCCCTTCTTCAAGTAGACCCAGACTTCCGCGATTCATTGAAACGCGCAGGACTTCTTACACGTGACTCACGTAAAGTTGAACGTAAGAAACCAGGCTTGAAAAAAGCTCGTAAAGCATCACAATTTAGTAAACGTTAAAACTTATTTAAACTTATTGAAAGCATTTCGTATCAAAAATACGGGATGCTTTTTCTGTTCACCCCAAATTTTTGTAACTAGGTGATACTTGAAATTAATACAAATTTGGTTGTTTTTGATAAATCTAAGCAACACTACATGATGAAGTGAAAGGGGATGAATCTTTGATAGTATTCACTTATTGTGAAATATGATATATTTATTAATTAGATGGATGAATACTTCTAGAGTTAAATATAGTATAATAGGGACATACTTTTTGGTTTATTTTTGTTTGTAGTCGGATTATGAAAGAATATCCAATATTATGCGATAAGATAGAATGTTACAAAAAAGAAAGGGGATGCAATCCGATGAAGAAAGACAGATTAATTGTATTGACAGATGCTGTTCTAGCAATTATTATGACCATCTTGGTTTTAGAGTTAGAAAAACCAACAACACCAAGTCTTGAAGCTTTTTGGGATTTACGGCAAAATTTCTTTGCTTGTTTTCTTTCCTTTTTCTGGTTGGGATCGTTATGGATGGCACTAAACACATTATGGGAAAAGGTTGAGAAAATTTCCTCAGAAATTATTTGGTGGAATTTGTTTCTACTCTTGGAGCGGCAGGAGTTCTCTTTGGAGAATTTCATGCCATCCAAGATACCAGTCTGAATGATGTGGTGGACCGGATCTATATAAATGTCAAGGATTTACCGTTTCAGTCCTTGGGAGCTTTAGCTAATATCCTGTCTGATATTAAGAAGGGACTGATTCAAGACAGTCATATCTGGTCTTTCTTCCAGTCATTTTTCAAACAATATCAGTTGATAATCAGCTTAAATCAGATCTATCAGTTTGTCTATCTTTCTCTGATGGAGATCATGTCCTATCTTCACTTTGATTATTGGAAAAAAACGGCTCGGTCAGGAGCTAGTATGAATAAGGAGAACAAATGAAACGTTTAAAAATGTTATGGCATATTATGCAGGTTACGGGTTTTACTCGGTTTGCTCTGAGTTTTGTGACCTTTGTTTTTGGGTCAGGAGGCGTGCTTTTCCTAGTTGAACCTGCTATCACAAATTACGGAGACGGTCTTTGGTATGCTTTTGTGACTTCGACGACTGTCGGCTACGGGGATCTCCTAGCTGTGACCTTGATTGGAAGGATTACCAGTGTCTTCTTGACGATTTATGGGCTCATATTTTTTGGCTGTTTATCAGCTGTTATTTTTAATTATTATACCAATTTAAATAAGGAAAGAGGAGAGGACAAATGACTGCCAATTATTCAACACGGGAATACCGTGAGAAATTATACGATGACCTTCATGTTCGATTGAGAGATACAGCGATTTTGATGTGTGCAATTTTTATTGCCTCTATCGGACTAAATATGAATTCAACAGCTGTCATTATAGGAGCCATGTTGATTTCACCTCTCATGACACCGATTGTTGGACTGGGATTCGGTTTAGCTATTTTTGATACGCGTTTAATCAAGCAATCTCTAGAGGTTTTATTGACTCAAGTGTTGGTCAGTTTGCTTGTCTCGACTCTGTATTTCTGGATTTCTCCCTTGTCTTATGCAAGTAGCGAGTTGATTGCACGAACCTCTCCAACCATTTGGGATGTCCTCATTGCTATTGCTGGTGGGATTGCTGGTGTGATCGGTTCAAGGAAAAAAGAAGCAAACAATATCGTGCCAGGAGTAGCCATTGCTACAGCTCTGATGCCGCCTATCTGTACTGCTGGCTATGGTTTAGCTAATGGGAATGTACGATTTTTATTGGGGGCTCTCTATCTTTTCTTGATCAACTGTGTCTTTATCATGCTAGCCAACATTGTTGGAACAAGAATTTTGATGAGAAAATCTCCTTTAACTTCATTTAAAGAGCTGAGCATTAAAATGAGAATTGGCTTGATATCTTTGATTGTATTGTTGATTCTTCCAGCTAGCTATTCGGCAGTTACTCTGACAATAGAACAAGCGCGCAAAGAAGGGATCAAACAGTTTGTAGGAAAAGAGTTCGCCAATTATACGGTTATTAATCAAGTCTACAAGTCAAGTAACAATGAATTGGTCTTGACGGTTGTTGGAGATCCGATTTCAGAAGAAGAATTAGAAACACTCCACCAAAAACAAGCCTCTTACGGTATTCAATCTGTTCAATTGAAAGTGAATCAAGTTCAGAACTCGCCAACATTAGATAGTGAAGCGACCAAGGAATTTTATGAAAACATTGACAAGTATATTGATCAAAAACTCTCTGAAAAAGATTCACAAAACGATCTCGTAAAAGAAAATGAAGCAGACAAGGATTGAGGACAATGAACTGAATCGGTTTTTACGCCGTGTTTTTCTTGTATCTTCCTCTTTCTTACTTATAGCAGGTTGTTTTTGCTTGAATAAGAAATAAATTAGAAGTTCTATCATCTAAGAAAAATGATGAACAAAAAATCATTTAACTAATGGTGTGAACGTTTAGTGTTTATCAGCTCCATTCTCTGTAATTTTGGGGGTAAAATCCACACCATTCGGATAAAATTAGTTGAATTTGATTGGAAAAAAGCTTTTATAAAAGCGGAGAAAAGTCTTGATATTACGCTGTTTTTAGTCCAACTGAAATTCATACTTTCCAAACCAGGCTTGAAAAAGGCCCGTAAAGCATCACAATTTAGTAAACGTTAATTCGTTACTGGACAGCAGAATACAAACGAAAACACTTTGCATCTTGCAAGGTGTTTTTTTCTATGAGAACTGGCGGTGCGCAATTAGGATAGCTCTAGCGACTTTAGTCGCATAGAGATATGCTATGCACAGTTGCCTCAAGAAAACAATGCTTCTTGGTCCACCCTGTTAGACAAGCTTCAAAACCAAGGAATCCAACAGATTTCTCTTGTAGTTACAGATGGCTTTAAGGGGCTTGAGCAGATTATCAGTCAGGCTCACCCATTAGCTAAACAACAATGTTGCTTAATTCATATTAGTCGAAATCTAGCTAGTAAAGTGAAACGAGCAGATAGAGCGGTTATTCTGGGGCAATTTATAATGATTTATCGTGCTGAAAATTTAGAAATGGCAGGACAAGCTTTAGAGGACTTTCTCGCCGAATGGAAACCAAAGTATAGGAAAGTCATGGAAAGTCTGGAGAAGACGGATAATCTTTTAACTTTTTATCAGTTTCCCTACCAGATTTGGCACAGCATGTATTCGACAAACCTCATTGAGTCTCTTAACAAAGAAATCAAACATCAAACGAAAAAGAAGGTTCTTTTTCCTAATGAGGAGGCTCTGGAACGTTACTTAGTTACGTTGTTTGAAGATTATAATTTCAAGCAAAGTCAACGAATCCATAAAGGGTTTGGTCAATGTTCTGATACACTTGAAAGCTTATTTAATTAACACTCCGTAACTCTACTTAAGTGTTTACACATAATTATTGACAGTATCAAAAAATAAAGTATATTGTTTTCATCATAATATAATTAAATATCAGTATAGAGAATTTTATCTATATATCAGATATCAGCAATTGCTTTTGCTGTCATTTTTCGCTACAATAGTTACAAGGAGGAAATAAACATGTTAAAAGAAGTATTAAACGTCGCAAAAGTTGCGAAAAAATCATCTCTCTTCTTAGGAGGGGTAGCATTTGGGACGCTTGGCTTGAAAGTCTTAGCAAGTAAAGAAGCTAAGAAAGGCTATTCTAAGGCCTTGGCTAAAGCTTACAAATTGAAAGATGGACTGGATGCATCTGTTTCTGTTGTAAAACAACACGGTGATGATGTTTTACAAGACGCTAAATATTTATACGAACAGGAAAAGAAAGAAGAACAATTAGATAGCCTGACAGGTGAATAATATGTCTTTTAAAGTGCTACACAGAGGATATCAACATATCCGATTATCGTCCTCGTTTTCACTGACCTTGGATATTCAAGATTATCTTCGTTCCTTGGCTAAAGATGAAAAAGGGATCGACTCTATTCAGTTTTATATGGATCAGCAGCACTTTACTCTACGTATGAAAGAAGGCTTCTCTGTATTAGAAAATGCAGAGGCCTTTTTAAAAAAAATTGACAAGGGGAAAGTTTCGGACTTGATGACTCTTCCCATTCGTAGAGAAGAGAGTGCTTATTCAATTGTATCGGGTGCAGCGATTAAGCGTTTGCTGTTTCGAAGTTTTGTACCCTACCCTATTCGTTATATTTGGACTTGTTATCAGGCTTTGGGTTATGTCAAAGAAGCCTATCAAACTTTAGCGCGCAAGGAACTAACCATGGAGGTCTTGGACTGTTCGGCCATTTTGTTGTCCTTGTTTATGAACCAATCCAAGACAGCTAGCAACATCATGTTTATGCTTGATTTGGGTAATCATCTGGATCAGTGGTCTTTAAAAAAAACAGCAACAGATTTGGAACAAAGCCTTCTTGCTAAAGAAAGTGATGTTTTCTTAGTGCGGGGAGACATGGTCATCAGCATCAAGAGTTCTGATGTTCAAGTAGGTGATGTATTAGTTGTCTCCCAAGGTAATGAAATCTTGTTTGACGGCCAAGTGGTTTCAGGATTAGGCATGGTCAATGAGAGTTCCTTGACTGGAGAGAGCTTCCCTGTTGAAAAGAAAGAGGGAGATTCTGTATGTGCGAATACTGTTTTGGAAACAGGAGAGTTAAGAATTCGTGTGACTGATAATCAGATAAACAGTCGTATTTTGCAACTCATCAATCTGATGAAAAAATCTGAAGAGAGTAAGAAGACAAAACAACGTCATTTTATTAGGATGGCAGACAAGGTTGTAAAATATAACTTCTTAGGTGCTGGTTTGACTTATCTGTTAACAGGTTCGTTTTCAAAAGCCATTTCCTTTTTATTGGTGGATTTTTCATGTGCTCTAAAAATATCCACACCTGTAGCCTACCTTACGGCCATAAAGGAAGGTCTAAATCGAGAAATGGTTATTAAAGATGGTGATGTATTAGAAAAATATCTGGAAGTGGATACTTTCTTGTTTGATAAAACGGGTACCATCACGACGAGTTATCCTTTGGTTGAAAAGGTTCTTCCTTTCGGAGATTATACTGAGAAAGATATTTTAAGAATAAGTGCATGTTTGGAGGAACATATCTATCATCCTATTGCCAATGCAATTGTTAAACAAGCTGAAATTGAAGGCATTGAACACGAAGAAATGCATGGCAAGCTTCAGTATGTTGCAAGCAAAGGGATTAAATCGCAAATTGATGGTCAATCGGTTGTCATTGGAAATTATGTACTAATGCAAGACGAACAGGTAAGAATTAGTTCTGAGCAGCTGGCCTTGATTGAGCAATATAAGACTCATTACAATTTATTGTTTTTGGCTTATAAGAAAGAATTAATTGGGATGTTTTGTATCCACACTCCCTTGAGAAGCGAGGCGAAAGTTGCATTGAAAAAGCTAAAGCGCCAAGGGAAAAAACTGATTCTGGCAACTGGTGATACGTTGGCTAGAACAGAAGAGTTGGTTAAAGATCTGCCATTTGACAACGTTTATACTGATTTAAAACCAGATGGTAAGTTTCAGTTGGTTCAGGAATTACAGAAAGCTGGCCGAACTATTTTGATGGTTGGAGACGGGTTAAACGACTCTGCTGCCTTGACGCTTGCAGATATTGGGGTTGTGATGAATGAAAGTGCTGATATTTCTAAGCAGATGAGTGATATTTTATTATTAGATAATCGTTTAGATTTCTTCGAGGAATTGAATTCTTTATCTGAATCGTTGCAGAAATTAATTCAAAGAAATATTCAAGAAACAGTTGTAATAAATGGAAGTTTAATTGGATTTGGGTTGTTAAATTGGTTAAGCCCATCTAATCTTTCGATATTGCACAATCTGACTACTTTAAGAATCGTCCTTCGTAGTCTTTCTATTAAAAGTAGGTAAGAGACCGAGAAGCTGAGGTTATAAAAACTAAAAGGAGTTGTCTCATTTGAGAATAACGGCTCTTTGTCAACTGTAGTGGGTTGGTGGAAAATTATACCCTGGAGAGGACCAAATTGGTTCTCTCCTTTTAAATATTGAAAAAACCATTGGCAGTGGACATACTTTAAGACTATATATTTCTGAAACTAGTTTCACAATACAAATATTGACATGCAATTATTAATTGGTGGATTTTAAGTTGACATCTACAAAGGTTAATGTTAGAATACATTCAAAAATATATTTGAATGAGGTGTTTTATGATTCAAAATATTGTTACTTCAATAATCCTGTATTCTGGGACAGCCGTAGACTTACTTATTATCCTAATGTTATTTTTTGCCAAAAGAAAAAGCAGAAAGGACATCATTAACATCTATTTAGGACAATTTCTAGGCTCTGTTAGTCTAATATTGCTAAGTTTGCTTTTTGCATTTGTCTTAAATTATATTCCTAGTAAAGAGATTTTAGGTTTACTCGGTTTGATTCCAATTTTCCTAGGCCTCAAAGTTTTGCTTTTAGGAGATTCTGATGGAGAAGCTATTGCAAAAGATGGTTTGCAAAAAGACAATAAAAACCTGATTTTTCTAGTCGCTATGATTACTTTTGCAAGTTGTGGCGCTGACAATATTGGTGTCTTTGTCCCATATTTTACCACCTTAAATTTAGCGAATTTGATAGTGACTTTACTTACTTTTCTAGTCATGATTTATCTATTGGTTTTTTCTGCCCAAAAATTGGCACAAGTCCCTTCTGTTGGAGAAACTTTGGAAAAATATAGCAGATGGTTTATTGCCGTTGTCTATTTAGGATTGGGGATGTATATCCTGATTGAAAACAACAGCTTTGACATGCTATGGGCTGTGTTAGGCTAGGAGAAAAAATTATGAAAAAAGATAGTATCTGTCAAGTGGATGTTATAAATCAACAAAATGTTACAACCGCAACGAACTACCTTAAAAAGGAAAAAGTCCAAAAATCACTTCGCATTTTATCAAAATTTACCGATAATAAACAGATAAATATCATCTTTTATCTCCTTGCCGTCGAAGAACTCTGTGTCTGCGATATAGCCTGTTTATTAAATCTCAGTATGGCATCTGCCTCCCACCATCTTCGTAAACTAGCCAATCAAAATATCTTGGACACTAGAAGAGAGGGGAAAATTATATATTATTTTATAAAGGATGAGGAAATCAGAGATTTTTTTAATCAACTAGGATAACAACTATTTTTACTACTTTTCCATGATTATAGGGAGATTATAATCGTTGTTGTTTCAACGGTAGCAAACTGGTTTTTACATAAAGTAATTGATAAACCCAATATAGATCAGAAAGAATTACTTGAAGCTACCGCACAATATAGAAAGTTATTGATACCTGACCAAATAATTAAAGGAGTGGGATTGATTCTATACTTAATTGTCTATCCTCCGATTATGATGTATAGTGTTTTAATTGCGGCATTTTACATCATAACTTTAAAAACACTATCTGAAAAAAGAGTGAATAACTAAAAAATGGTGATCAAAGTTAGGTGTATTATTTTAATGCTTACAGACCTAAACTATTCCCCTATTTATAATCTATTGATTCATATTTTATGAAATTAATCAGTAGATATCGTTCTGAAAAGCCTTGATAATACGCTGTTTTTAGTCCAACTGAAACCCATACTTTCCAAACCAGGTCTTAAGAAAGCTCGTAAAGCGTCACAATTTAGTAAACGTTAATTCGAAAGAATTACAATACTTACAAAGAGCACCTTTCGAGGTGTTCTTTTTGTATTTTCATACTAAATTGTGGTAGTTGACGTAGTTGTTGTGGCTTTAGCCGCTTACAATTACGGCTGTCATTCGACGAAGTCAATTGCCTCAAAACGTTAATCAACACGATACTATCAACGTTTACAGACATTCAAGAGTATTCTCTTGGATGTCTTTTTTTGTTTCAAAAATACAAAGTTGACCCCGTTATTTTTTTGATTTTAAGTATCCATTTCAGCTCTATTTAGAAAAATATAAAATCAATTCTTATTCAGGATAAGAGTCTTGACCTAAATCATTTACAAAATGACAAAAATAATGATATTTTTGACTAATATCATTGTCAAAAATAAAAGGATATGTTACAATGTAATCAAGTTAAAGAAATAAGACTTTGAACGGAGAAACTATGAGGATATCGGTAATAATATCTTATATAATAACAAAGGAGGAAAAATCAGATTCTACCATTTTGGGGATATCTAAGCGAAGTGGCTGAATTTGATAGACAATCGGTAAATATGAAGCTAAAAAATCGTTTAAAAGAGCTTCGCGCTCGTGATGGTTTAAACCAAACTGAGCTTGCCAAGCTAGCAGGTATATCTAGGCAGACCATTAGTTTGCTAGAGCGTGATGAGTATACCCCCTCTATTATTATCGCCTTGAAAATCTCTCAGATATTTCATGAGCCAGTAGAGTCGGTATTTCGCTTAGAGGAGGAAGAATCATGAACAAATATAGAGTAATTTATTATCTTTGTATCATTGCCTTTATAGCAAATGTTTCGATGATGATCGGGACCTTGCTGGGATGGTTTCACATTTTAGACAGTAATTATTTTTTCTGGAGTAGCTTGATTTTTAGTTTAGTATTTGAGCGGATAGAAAAGAAAGTAAAAGAAAGAGTATAAAAGGAGTAAGATTATGAAAGAGTTTTTGGCAGATTTTCAAGTAGATACCGAACATAAAGAAATTGCAGGGGTTTGTGCCGGTATCGCCCGTTATTTCAATGTAGACCCTCTGATGATTCGTGCATTAGCCGTTTTGCTTTTTCTATCTTCGATAGAAATTAGTCTTCTCACAGTGATAAGTTATGCTTTTTTAGCTGGCTGGATGGGAAATGAATCTCTTGAAGTAGTCATCAAAAAATCAGGGTACAAGATTCTATTTTTCTATCTAGTTGCCATTCTCCTGAATAGTTTTGGTGATCAAGTTTTAACGGCGACTTTTGGATTTGGGCATGCTCTGGTTCAAGGACTGCTAGGTTTATTTTAGAAAGAAGATAGAAAATGAAAAAGAAACATTTATTACTATTGTTAGGAAGTTTATTGTTGGGTGGTTTAATCGGAATGTTTGGTGCTACCTTTACGAATCTTCATTTAAACATTTCTCAAGAGCAAGTACAGTTTATTTTGACGACCATCTTTTTCTGTCTGGGAATACTATCGACAATAGTAGCTCTCTATTTTATCATGAATAGTAGGAAAGTTTATGCTAGCTACCTAGCAGAAGAAGATGATGAATTAAACGAGCGAGCTTATATTAAGATGTATCGCTCTCTAGATTATGGGACAGTTGCTTACAATGTTTTGCAAGTTAGTATGCTTTTTAGCTTGCTTACAGTGTTGCCTAGCCACGATTTACCGATATCAGCTTTTCTCTTAGCAGTATTAACCATTCTTGTTGGAAGTTTCTGCATCAAAACAACGAGCAAAATTCGTAATTACCAACTCTCTATTTTAGCCACACCAAAAGAGGTATTAGATTATCTAGAAACCTATGACGAGGGAGAGAAACAGGCGGAAATGGTAGAGGCTTATTTAATCTTGTTCAAACTCAATCAGCTAATCTTACCGTCTGTCTATATCATCTTGTTTGCCCTATCCATTATTCTTGGTCAAGTACAGTTAGTTGCTGCCCTTATAACTGCTGTCATCCATCTCTATATCAATATTGCACAATTAAGAAAAACAAAACGTTACTTTAAATAACAGGGATTTCTATGAATCGTGTCGCAAATGTAGGTGACGATGTTGAAAGGAATGAATCAATCAAAATAAATTTCATTCCAAGATAGAGCTAAACACAAAATTCTAAAAAGTTTGTAAAGTAGCTTTAGTAAACGTTAATTCGAAAGAATTACTATACTTACAAAGAGCACCCTTCGGGGTGTTTTTTCTACACCCAAACTAAATGAAAGATAAACAAAAACCCACCCTATCTTCCACGGTCAATACGACTGTAGAAAAATAGAGTGGGTCTAGGATGTTAAAGACTATTTGTCTTCTTTATGAAAGATATTTTTAACGCCCTTGATCGCTCCTTCAACAGCTTCTTTTGCATCTTCAGCAACTTCTTTTGCTTTTGAAGCAACTTTTTCAGCAGTGCCTTCAGCTTCTGTTTTTGTATCGCCGGTTAATTTACCGAAGCCTTCTTTAACAGAGCCTTTTACTTGGTTCAATTTTTCTTCTAATGACATAGCGTCACCTCCATGAAGTTAGTCGTTTATTTCTCTGAATGCAATACTGTTGATTTAAAAAAATAAAAAATATTTGTCTCAGATTAGAATGAGTATATTCTTTTTAAAATGGAAAGTCAAATTTTTGCTACGGCTAAAAAACAGGATCGCTTTCCGGTCACGAATAATGACCGACTAATAAGTCACGATATTTCGTTTTTCCAGCAAAGATTTGAAACGAAAGAAGCAAAAACGTTTCTGTCTCCAATGAAATAAATGGTATAATGGTCGTGAATGGAGACATCGTAACGCTGTTTTTTGAAAAAGAGAAGATAAATATGAAAAGAATCCTTACAACCTACCCTGTTATCAGTACTTTAGCTCTAATCTGTTTATCGCTCGGTCTATTGACTTCCTTTTATGGGGATGCTATGTATGACCTATTGGCTTTTCATTCGAAGCCGGTCTATGGTTGGCAATATGTCAGTGGGACCCTGATGCACGGTAGTAAAGGCGCACCTATCTGGTTTTTATGGGTCCATTTGTTGTTAAATGGACTCATGATCCTTCCCTTCGGAGGACTGCTAGAAAGAAAAAGAGGCTCCAGACAAGTTTTGATCGTTTTTGTGACGGCGATAGTCCTCTCTTCCATTGTTTTTCACCTCTTAACCCAGGGGCAGGACATTCAGGCAACAGGAATCTCTGCTGTAGGATACGCCTTTGTGACCGGAGGAGTCATGCTCCTGCCAAACGTGTGGAAAGAATTTTCACGCACCGAAAAATGGTTTTATCTATTCTTAATTTTCCTATCTGGCCTCATGCTCTTACCAGCAATCACCGGATGGATCTCAACACTATTGCATCTTTCAGGGATTGTTAGTTATCTGTTGGTCTTTATCGGAAGTAAAGGCTTGAAGAGGAAAAGTAAAGGTTCCTGATATAGTAAACGCGGATAGGGTCATTCCTAACAGACACTCAAGAGAAGAATCTTGGGTGTTTTTTGTTAGGTAAAATTTCTCTGTATCCTTTTAGTCGAACCTATCATTGAATCATGGATAGTTGTATGCTATAATAATCTAAAATTGAGTGATCACTCAATTTTGCAATGGAGGTATGTATTGTATGACTGTGAAAGCTATTCAATTTCATCGGTTTGGTAATATAGATGTCTTAGAATTAGCAGAAGTAGAACCAGAACCACTAAAGGAAAATCAAGTGAGGGTCAAGGTAGCTGCCGTAGGATTAAATCCGGTGGATTATAAAATTTTTGAGGGTGTTAAACAGCTTCGGATGTTATCCCTTTTAATGAAACTAAAGCATCCTAGTAGATGGTTTGAGAAAGCTTCTTCTTTATTCCCTAGAGGCGTTGCACGTGATTTTGCTGGGACTATCATTGAAGTAGGTAAGAGTGTGACTCAGTTTTCGGTAGGAGATAGAGTCTTTGGGACGATTATAAGTGCACCTGGTCTTGGTTCAAAAAGAGGAGCATTAGCAACTGAGATTTGTGTGAAGGAGACGGAGATCGCTTCTATGCCATCTAATATTGATTTTCTGCATGGATCAGTCTTGGGGGTTAGTTCCTTAACGGTAGGAGGAGCTTTTCGAAAAATTAATATTGGAAATAAGGATACAATTGTCATTTCAGGTGCATCTGGAGGAATTGGATCGATTGCAGTACAATATGCTGTTTCAAAAGGTGTCAGAGTTATTGGAATAGCTAGTGCTGGTAATGCGGACTACCTCAGATCGATCGGTGCCATCCCGATTTCCTATCATGAATCGATCAAAGAAAAAATTCAAGAACTCTCAGGAGTAACTGTTACCAAGATGTTGGATTGTTATGGGGGAGACTATGTAAAATTAGGCTTCCAATTGGGTTTGCGAGGTGATCAAATTGCTACCCTGGTTCCATCTCCTTCTGCTATCTTGAAAGGAGCTCAATTTACAGGCCCACGGCATTCACAATATGATGACTTCCTATCACTTGCAGAGCTTGTTTCCAAAGGGGAAATTTCAGTTCGTTTGGATAAAATCTATCCATTTTCATTACCCGAAATAAAAGAAGCATACAAGGATCTTGAAAAAGGGCATACCAGAGGGAAACGTGTGATTGTGATTCAAGAGGAGTGAGGAGGAAAGGAAAATGGTTGATCTAAATCAAGCTTGTGTTCGTCATATTCAACTCATGAGATTGAGTGATAAACAAAAACGTGTTCTAATTGCCAGTTTAACCTTGTTTTCCGAAATCGGTTTTGAAAAAACTACATCGCTTGACATTGCACGCCGAGCGGAAGTATCAGAAGGGACTGTTTTTAGCTATTTTAAAACAAAAGAAGGCATACTCAATACGCTTCTCCTCTTATTTTTTGATCAGGTCATACCTGAAACAATTGAATTGTTTACTGATCAAAAAGTTCTGTGTAACGATGAAAGTGTTACAGTTTTTTTTTCGGAGTATGATCGAGGATCGACTAAATTTTCTGACCAACAATAGAGATATTATAAAAATTCTCTTTTCAAGGTGTTTAATTGATTCATCTTTGTTTGAAAAAACTGGGGACATCGTTCAGAACAATATTGTAATACCACTCAATCCTATTTTAGATAGATATAAGGCGAAAGGAGAGCTGGTTAATTGGCCTAATGAACGAATCATTCGTAATCTTATCTCCTTAATGCTATCTTATGCTGTGCCATCCATGCTAAATAGTAAAGCAATTGATGTGGGAAAAGTTTCAGATGAGATGATTGAAATTCTAGCAAATAGGATAGTCTTGTGATTCCTATTCTATACCAAGGATGTTACAGTGAGAGGATTCATCTTTGATTTTAGTTCAATAAGGATCTCAAAAAATGAAAAGAACTCTACTTCCTTGACTCTTCCTCTACCAGGCCGTATAATATTCTATATCAATGAAGAAATCACCTTTTGTCATTGTGCAAAGGGTGATTTTATAACGAAAAAAAGGAGACACAATGGGGTATATCTCTACAATCAAAACAGCTGTTCAGCTCTTCCCTTTTTTGGCTTTTTTGCTGACCTTGCCCTACATGATTTTGAATTATCGAAAATATGGTTCGGTCAATAAATTGCGGGTGCTGATTTTCTATTCTTTTATGCTTTACTTGATGACGGTCTATCTCTTGGTGATCCTGCCTCTGCCGGATCCAAGTAAGATTCATACTAGCTACTCGGAAATGGTCAATCTCCAACCTTTTGCTTTTGTAGTGGATTTTTTCAAGGAGAGCCCCTTTGATTTAGCGCAGACTGGTACTTGGATTCAAGCCCTTAAGCATCCAACTTTTTATGTGCCTGCCTTTAATGTCCTAATGTTGATTCCTTTTGGGATGTATCTACGCTATTATTTCAAGTGTGGTTTTAAGAAAACGATTCTCCTGACAGCCCTCTTTAGTTTCTTTTTGGAGTTGACCCAGTTATCAGGTCTCTATTTTCTGTATCCGGGCCCTTACCGCCTAGCAGATGTCGATGATATTATTCAAAATACCACTGGTGGTGGAGTGGGTTATCTGCTTGGTTGGTTCCTGGTATGGTTATTGCCAACAAGAGACGAAATTGACGAGCATTCTTTCCGAGTAGGGACGAAAGTATCTGGTTTCCGGATGGGTCTTGCCTTCTTGATCGACTTTGTGATGCTATCCTTGCTTTACGCGGTAATCGAGCGTATAGAGACGGTTCCTTATGTAGCAGTTTTGGCTGTTTATTTTGGTTTGATTCCCTTGTGGCGGGGCAAAACCTTGGGAATGGCTTTATTGAAATTCCGCTTGCATTTTGACAAGCAAAAATGGCTTCGCACCATCTGGCGGGGAATCCTAGTAGTAGGTTATTTCTACTTGATTCCTCAAGGGTTGTTCTATTTGATTTCGCTCTTGAATAGCGATTTGACGGACAATTCCCTCTTAACCCTGTCCATGATTTTATTGCTCTTCTTTGTGCTTTTATTGTACCTGATTCTCACTCTTGCTATCGTCTTGCTCAATCGTCGCTTTCCCTTTGACCGTCTAGCTGGAGCTGAGTATGAGAGTACGGTGCGAGTGAAGAAAGAGCTCTTAAAAGATGAAACTGAATCGTCAAAATAGAGAGAGTGGGACAGAAATCGGTAATTCGTTAGAATTCGATTTCGTCGTCTCACCTCCGCACAGTTGAGTAGGGCTGTAAAAGCTGATGAAATCAGCGTAGTAGAGCCCACTCAACCACTGCGTCTTGCTCGACAATCCAAAAACAATAAAGAGGCTAGGACTTTTGTCCCAGCCTCTTTATTTTTTTATACACGTTTAAAATATCCGAACGTTCCCAGTTGAGGAGGGCGATTTTAAGGGGAATGTGCTACAATGGAAGCAAATAGATAGAATGGAGCAGTGAAATGAAAGCAATTATTACAGTCGTTGGAAAAGACCAAAAAGGAATCGTAGCGGGTGTCGCAACGAAAGTAGCAGAATTAGGACTCAATATCGATGATATCTCTCAAACCGTATTGGATGAATACTTTACCATGATGGCGGTTGTATCGTCAGATGAGAAAAAAGATTTCACACAGCTCCGTTCAGAGTTGGAAGAATTCGGACAGTCTCTTCATGTAAAAATCAATATCCAAAGCGCAGCGATTTTTGATGCCATGCACAATTTGTAAGATAGGGGTTGAGAATTTATGGACATTAAACAGGTAACAGAAACCATTGCCATGATTGAGGAGCAGAACTTCGATGTTCGGACTATCACCATGGGGATTTCGCTTCTCGATTGTATTGATCCGGATATCGAAAAGGCAGCGGAAAAAGTCTACAAGAAGATTGTGACAAAGGCCAAGGACTTAGTGGCTGTTGGGGATGAGATCGCGGCGGAACTCGGCATTCCCATTGTGAACAAGCGGGTTTCGGTCACTCCGATTTCCATTATCGGAGCAGCAACCAATGCGACAGACTATGTACCCTTTGCCAAGGCGCTGGATCGTGCAGCGAAGGAAGTTGGGGTTAACTTTATCGGTGGCTTCTCAGCCTTGGTTCAAAAAGGCTACCAAAAAGGGGATGAAATCCTCATTAATTCCATTCCTCGCGCCCTTGCAGAGACGGATTTTGTCTGCTCTTCAGTCAATATCGGATCGACCAAGACGGGGATCAATATGACCGCTGTTCGAGACATGGGCCGCATCATTAAAGAAGCATCTCAAGCAGATCCGATGGGGCCTGGTAAGCTCGTAGTCTTTGCCAATGCGGTAGAAGATAACCCCTTTATGGCGGGAGCCTTCCATGGTGTCGGTGAAGCGGATGTCGTCATCAACGTTGGGGTTTCAGGACCTGGTGTGGTCCAACGGGCGATTGAAAAAGTCCCTGGTGCAAGCTTTGATGTCTTGGCAGAAACGGTTAAAAAGACAGCCTTCAAGATTACCCGTGTCGGCCAATTAGTGGGTCAAATGGCTAGTGAACGTCTTGGTGTGGAGTTTGGGATTGTAGACTTGTCTCTCGCGCCAACACCAGCTGTTGGGGATTCGGTTGCCCGTGTTCTTGAAGCTATGGGTCTTGAAGTGGTAGGAACCCATGGTACTACTGCAGCGCTCGCTCTGCTTAATGACCAAGTGAAAAAAGGCGGCATCATGGCTTGTAACCAAGTCGGTGGTCTGTCAGGCGCCTTCATTCCGGTCTCAGAAGATGAGGGGATGATTGCGGCGGTCCAATCGGGTCATATCAACCTAGAAAAGTTGGAAGCCATGACTGCCATTTGTTCAGTCGGTCTGGATATGATTGCTATTCCAGCTGATACTCCAGATACAACCATTGCGGCCATGATCGCCGATGAAGCAGCTATCGGGGTAATCAACCAAAAGACAACAGCGGTTCGGATCATTCCTTATGGGGAAGAGGGCGATATGTTAGAGCTCGGAGGGCTTCTTGGGTCTGCTCCGGTAATGAAGGTCAACAAGGCTTCGTCAGCTGATTTCATTTCCCGTGGTGGCCAAATTCCAGCTCCGGTTCATAGCTTTAAAAACTAAGAGAAATCTAGTATAATAGTAGAAAATAGAAAAGTCTGTGATGATGAAACTCCAGACTTTTTTCTTGCAAAAGGAGACAAGATGGCTAAAACAAGATTATTTGTGATTCGTCATGGGAGAACCATGTTTAATACCATTGGCCGTGCTCAAGGCTGGTCCGATACACCCTTGACAGCAGAAGGAGAACGAGGGATTCAAGCTCTAGGAATCGGCTTGCGTGAGTCCGGTTTGGAGTTTACTCGAGCTTATTCCAGTGATTCAGGCCGTGCCATTCAGACAATGGGGATCATTCTTGATGAATTGGGCTTGAAAGACCAGATTCCTTATCGCTTTGACAAACGGATCCGCGAGTGGTGTTTTGGTAGCTTTGATGGGGCCTACGGTGGGGAACTCTTTCACGGTGTCGTGCCGCGCGTGCTGGATGTAGAAGACTATAAGACTTTGACCTTGGAAAACTTGGCCAATGGAATTTGCCAAGTGGACACAGCAAATTGGGCTGAACCATGGGAAGTCTTGAAAAACCGAATCCTAGAAGGTTTTGAAGCCATTGCCAAAGAAGTAGAAGAAAATGGTGGAGGCAATGCCTTGGTGGTCAGCCATAGTTGGACCATTCAGACCCTGGTCTGCTTGATCGAAGGAAAACCAAATCTTAATCTGCCTCTTTCAAACGGTAGTGTTACCCTTGTAGAATACGAAGATGGAGTATTGACGGTTAAGGGGATTGGAGATAGCAGTTACCGTGAGGTCGGTGAAAGCTTGCAAGAATCCTAGTCCGTCCTGAAAGGCTGACCCTTTGGTCATAGCCTTTTCTTTTTCAAAAAACTTGTAAGAGCTTTCCTACTTTCTTTTTGCAAAAAATGATATAATGAAAGAGATACATACGGAGGTAATACAATGACAAAAACCAGATTATATATTGCTCGTCATGGAAAAACCATGTTTAATACCATTGGACGAGCACAGGGCTGGTCAGACACTCCGCTGACAGAAGCAGGAGAACGTGGAATTCGAGAATTAGGACTTGGTCTCAAGGAAGCTGGGCTTTCTTTTGAAGAGGCTGTTTCGAGTGATTCTGGACGCACCATTCAAACTATGGGAATTATTCTTCAAGAACTTGGTCTGACAGGAAAAATCCCTTATCGTTATGACAAACGGATCCGCGAGTGGTGTTTTGGTAGCTTCGACGGTGCCTATGATGGCGAGCTCTTTATGGGGGTTCTACCCCGTGTCTTTAAGGTCGATGATTTCCATCGGTTGAGTTTAATGGAGTTGGCAGAAGGGATCGTTGAAGTGGATACCACGGGTTGGGCTGAATCCTGGAGCGCCTTGAGTGGCCGAATCTTAGAAGGATTTGAAGCTATTGCAAAAGAGGTAGAAGCAGCTGGCGGTGGGAATGCGATTGTTGTCAGCCACGGCATGACCATTACGACCTTGATTTATCTCATCGATCCGAAAGCTGTCGAAGAATTGGTCTTGGACAACGGAAGTGTAACTGTTTTGGCCTATGAGGATGGCGCCTTTCAGATTGAAAAGATTGGAGACATGTCCTATCGTAAGGTTGGAGCGAAACTCTTAGAGGATGGCCATGACAAATAAGTATAGACGCGCAAGAAAAAAACGTAAGAAACGGTGGCCCTACCTATTGAGTTTCTTTCTTCTTGTGGTCCTTGGATCAGGAATTGGTGCTTACTTAGCGAAGCCGAGCTTGTTTTCAGGGCTTCAGTTTTGGAAGGCAAAAAAAACAGCTGTAACGACTCCCTCTTCTTCTAAGAAAAAGAAAGAAAAATCAGATTTACCAGCTGTTTCGACAAAAGACTGGCAGTTGATCTTGGTTAATCGTGACAATGTGAAGCCAGAGTTGAACCCACAATTGACAGATGTGGATGCTATCAAAGTGGATAGTCGGATTGTAGAGCCAACTCGTCAATTTCTAGAGGCGGCTCGAAAAATTGCCCCAGAAGAAACCTTGATATCGGGTTATCGAAGCGTGGCGGAACAAACAGAGCTCTATAATGAGCGTGTTGCGCAATTAGAGGCCAGTGGTCTTTCGCACGAAGAAGCTGAAAAGCAGGTACAGACCCAGGTACAGGTTCCTGGTGCTAGTGAACACCAGACGGGGCTTGCGATCGATATGAGTGTCGAAGCTGGTCAAAGTGATGAGTTGGGCTTGCAGCTGGCTGCCATCGCACCGCAATATGGCTTTGTCCTTCGCTACCCAGATGGGAAGAGCAACATCACAGGTGTGAATTTTGAAAATTGGCATTTCCGTTATGTTGGCGTAGAAAATGCCCAGTATATGGCCAACCATCAGCTAGTATTGGAAGAATATATTCAACTATTGAAAAAGGCTGGAAAATAGGAGGAGATTCACTTTTTCTAGGTCTTCAGAATGATTTTTAGCACTCTTGAAAAAAGAGTGCTAATTTTTTGGATTTTTCTCTTGACTTTCTTTTGGATGGGTGTATAATAGAATCATGGTTTAGCACTTTGGTGTTTAGAGTGCTAAAAAATGAAAGAGAGGTGAGGTCATGGTTACAGAACGTCAAAATGAGATTCTCAATCTTGTTGTCGATATCTTTACCAAGACCCACGAACCAGTCGGTTCAAAAGCGCTACAAGATGTGATTCAATCCAGTAGTGCGACTATTCGAAACGACATGGCTGC
Organism: Streptococcus sp. SP8; assembly: GCF_030440045.1. Taxonomy (NCBI): domain Bacteria; kingdom Bacillati; phylum Bacillota; class Bacilli; order Lactobacillales; family Streptococcaceae; genus Streptococcus; species Streptococcus sp. SP8. The sequence goes on from NZ_JAQFJL010000006.1 coordinate 59,302, forward strand.
CCTCGAAAAACAAGGCTTACTAGAAAAGGCCCACACTTCGAGTGGCCGAATGCCTAGCCGAGCTGGTTTTCAATATTTTGTTCAGAACTCGCTGGATCTAGAGCTGATTGATGAACAAGATGTTTACCAGGTGGTGAAAGCCTTTGATTTCGAAGCCTTTAAGTTAGATGATATCTTGGATGCTACGGCCAAGTTACTAGCCCAGATGACGGGTTATACCGCAGTGATTCAGGATGTTGAACCGACACGTCAGCGCTTGACTGGTTTTGAGATTGTTCCATTATCCAACCACGATGCTTTGGCAGTTCTGACCTTGGATGAATCAAAGCCTGTCACCGTCCAGTTTGCCATTCCAAAGAATTTCTTAACCAGTGACTTGGAAATCTTCCATCAGCTGATTCAAGAGCGTTTCATTGGAAATACAGTCTTGGATATTCACTACCGCCTGCGGACAGAGATTCCACAGATTGTACAGCGCTATTTCAAGACGACAGACAATGTGCTGGATCTCTTTGATTACGTCTTCTCGCAACTGTTTCAAGAACTGGTTTTTGTAGAAGGAAAGATTTCATCCTTAACCTACGCCGATCTTCAGACCTATCAGTTCTTAGATAATCCCCAACATGTAGCTCTCGAGTTGCGAGGGGGAATGCCAGAAGACCAAATGACCCAGATCCTGGTTGCAGAATCCCAAGAGAAGGCCTTGAAAAATGTGACGGTCATTAGTCACAGGTTCCTGGTTCCTTATCGTGGGATGGCCCTCATGCATGTGATCGGTCCTGTAGAGATGGATTACAGGCGTGTGATTAGTCTGGTCAACGTTATCGGCCGAGTACTGGTCATGAAGTTGACGGATTACTACCGTTACCTCAACAGCAACCATTATGAAGTAAATTAAGATCAAATGAAAGGGGTGTATGCCTTGACAGAAGATATCAAAAAAGAAGACGTGAAAGAAGAGGAAGTTGCCCAAACAACTGAAGAAGTTGTAGAGGAGTCCAACCAACCTTCTGAGTTAGAAGAAGCACATGCGCGTGCCGAAGAATTTGAAAATAAATACCTTCGTGCTCATGCAGAAATGCAAAACATTCAGCGCCGTGCCAATGAAGAACGTCAACAATTACAAAAATACCGTAGCCAAGATTTGGCAAAAGCGATCTTACCATCACTGGACAACCTCGAACGTGCCCTTGCCGTAGAAGGATTGACAGATGATGTGAAGAAGGGCTTGGAAATGGTCCAAGAAAGTTTGGTACATGCTCTGAAAGAAGAAGGAATTGAAGAAATTCCAGCGGACGGAGCCTTTGACCATAACTACCACATGGCCATCCAAACCTTACCTGCAGATGATGAACATCCAGCAGATACCATCGCACAAGTCTTCCAAAAAGGCTACAAACTCCATGACCGCATCCTACGCCCAGCCATGGTAGTAGTATATAACTAGGCTACCTTGTCCGAAACGACACTAAACTATGAAAGAAAGATTAACATTGGTTTGGCTTTGCCAATAGTGAGCGAAGCGAACCAAAGGCGATACTCTTCGCCGTGGCGGTATCTTCGCAAACTTTGAGACCTTAGGCTCAAAGTTTAGTCAAAGAGATTGACGAAGTCAAGCTCTGACGGCGTCGCCACTTAAGAAGAGTATCAAAAAGAAAAAAAGAGAAAAAATAACGAGGAGAAAAACATATGTCTAAAATTATCGGTATTGACTTAGGTACAACAAACTCAGCAGTAGCAGTTCTTGAAGGAACTGAATCAAAAATTATCGCAAACCCAGAAGGTAACCGCACAACTCCATCTGTAGTTTCATTCAAAAACGGTGAAATCATCGTTGGTGACGCAGCAAAACGTCAAGCAGTAACAAACCCAGATACAGTGATCTCTATCAAATCTAAAATGGGTACTTCTGAAAAAGTTTCTGCTAACGGTAAAGAATACACTCCACAAGAAATCTCAGCTATGATTCTTCAATACTTGAAAGGTTACGCTGAAGACTACCTTGGTGAAAAAGTAACCAAAGCAGTTATCACCGTTCCAGCTTACTTTAACGATGCACAACGTCAAGCAACTAAAGACGCTGGTAAAATCGCTGGTCTTGAAGTAGAACGTATTGTCAACGAACCAACAGCAGCAGCTCTTGCTTATGGTTTGGATAAGACTGATAAAGAAGAAAAAATCTTGGTATTCGACCTTGGTGGTGGTACATTCGACGTTTCTATCCTTGAATTGGGTGATGGTGTCTTTGATGTATTGGCAACTGCAGGGGATAATAAACTCGGTGGTGACGACTTTGACCAAAAAATCATCGACTACATGGTTGAAGAATTCAAGAAAGAAAATGGTATCGACTTGTCAACAGACAAGATGGCGCTTCAACGTTTGAAAGACGCAGCTGAAAAAGCGAAGAAAGACCTTTCTGGTGTGACTTCAACACAAATCAGCTTGCCGTTCATCACTGCAGGCGCTGCTGGTCCTCTTCACTTGGAAATGACCTTGACTCGTGCGAAATTCGATGATTTGACTCGTGACCTTGTAGAACGTACGAAAACTCCAGTTCGCCAAGCCCTTTCAGATGCAGGTTTGAGCTTGTCAGATATCGACGAAGTCATCCTTGTCGGTGGTTCAACTCGTATTCCTGCCGTTGTAGAAGCTGTTAAAGCTGAAACTGGTAAAGAACCAAACAAATCAGTGAACCCTGACGAAGTTGTGGCTATGGGTGCTGCGATCCAAGGTGGTGTGATCACTGGTGACGTCAAAGACGTTGTCCTTCTTGACGTAACTCCATTGTCACTTGGTATCGAAACAATGGGTGGAGTCTTCACAAAACTCATCGACCGCAACACTACAATTCCAACTTCTAAATCACAAGTCTTCTCAACTGCAGCAGATAACCAACCAGCCGTTGATATCCACGTTCTTCAAGGGGAACGCCCAATGGCAGCAGATAACAAGACTCTTGGACGCTTCCAATTGACTGATATCCCAGCTGCACCTCGTGGTATCCCACAAATCGAAGTTACATTTGACATCGACAAGAACGGTATCGTATCTGTTAAAGCGAAAGATCTTGGAACTCAAAAAGAACAAACAATCGTTATCCAATCAAACTCAGGTTTGACAGATGAAGAAATCGACCGCATGATGAAAGATGCAGAAGCTAACGCTGAAGCAGATAAGAAACGTAAAGAAGAAGTTGACCTTCGTAACGAAGTAGACCAAGCTATCTTTGCGACTGAAAAGACCATCAAAGAAACTGAAGGCAAAGGCTTTGATGCAGAACGTGACGCAGCTCAAGCAGGACTTGATGATCTTAAGAAAGCTCAAGAATCAGGTAACCTTGAAGAAATGAAAGCAAAACTTGAAGCCTTGAACGAAAAAGCACAAGCATTGGCTGTTAAACTTTACGAACAAGCTGCAGCAGCACAACAAGCACAAGCAGGAGCTGAAGGAGCACAAGCATCAGGCAACGCAGGCGATGACGTCGTAGACGGAGAGTTTACTGAAAAGTAAGATGCAAAGCCCGTTAAAACCTCACAGTGAAAATAGGAAATCTGACGCAGGAACTTTAGTTTCTAGGAAGATTTATCTTTTTCACCAAGAGGTTAGGGCGTGCTCAATTCAGCTTAACAACTAAATGATAAAAAGAAATCCAGAGGTTGCAACCCAGCCTCTGTTTTTCGGTAAAATAGAGGATGTTGCCTATGAAAAAAGTACTTTGTTTGATTTATCCTAATTTTTCTCTTTATGAGATAACTGCTTTAACGAGTACTTTAGCTCTGTCTTTTGACGTCACGATTGATTATGTCGCTTCAGATCATTCGATGGTGGTCTCTGAGGATGGCTTGCTCTGTCAACCGACCAAAACACTGGATCAAATCTGTATAGAAGAGTATTCTTGTGTGATTTTGCCAGGAATGGTCAATATAGGGCCTGCCTTACAGGATGAGAAATTGATTTCGTTCTTGAAGGACCTTGGTGAGCAAGATATCCTCATTGCAGCCATTTCTTCAGCGCCTCTTTTATTAGCGAAAGCAGGTTTGCTGAACGATACGAAATTTACAGGTGGAATTTGGCAAAACTTCTTTGATTATTTTGAATTTCTTCCACGTGAGAATTTCCAACCGAAAGTGGTTGTGCAAGATAAACAGATCATTACGGCTATCGGTTTTGCCCATCAAGAGTTTGCAAGAAAAGTGATTCTAAGTTTAGGCTTGGCAGAGAATACGGACAACTATTTTAAAGAACGAAACGACTACTCAGAAGAGGATTTGATATTTACTCTATCAGACCAAGAGTTTGATCAAGTGAAGCGAAGTATAGAAAACACCCTCTAAAGATGTACATGAAAATTATAGAAAGGAACAAAGAGTGTTCGTAACTGAACACGGGTTCCATAAATTCTTACTCAAAATGAAAGAAAGGAATTGAACCCGACCTAAATCGTGGTTTGATTCACAACATCAATAGAAAGGAACAAAGAGTGTTCGGGGAATTGAACCCGAGCGGAAAGCTTGGAAATTGGATAAACCGCCTAAGAAATCAGGATTTCTTGTCGGTTTCCTAAATTTCAGTCGCTTTCTGTTCGCTCTTAGTATCTTGTATGAACAATACTGAATTTTATGACCGTTTGGGCGTTTCAAAGAATGCATCTCAAGATGAGATCAAGAAAGCCTATCGGAAATTATCTAAAAAATATCACCCAGATATCAACAAGGAGCCTGGTGCTGAGGAAAAGTACAAGGAAGTTCAAGAAGCTTATGAGACTTTGAGTGACGAACAAAAACGGGCTGCTTATGACCAATATGGTGCTGCGGGTGCCAATGGTGGCTTCGGTGGCGGAGCAGGTGGTTTTGGTGGCTTTGATGGTGCTGGTTTTGGTGGCTTTGAAGACATCTTCTCTAGCTTCTTTGGTGGTGGTGCAAGCCGTAATCCGAATGCTCCTCGTCAAGGGGATGACCTCCAATACCGCGTCAATCTCAAGTTTGAAGAAGCGATTTTTGGTGCGGAAAAAGAAGTCAAGTACCATCGGGAAGCTAGCTGTCATACCTGTCATGGTTCTGGAGCTAAGCCAGGGACTAGTCCGGTGACCTGTGGACGCTGTCATGGTTCTGGAGTCATCAATGTGGATACGCAAACCCCTCTTGGGATGATGCGCCGTCAAGTGACCTGTGATGTATGTCATGGTCGTGGTCAAGAAATCAAAGATCCATGTACGACTTGTCGTGGAACAGGTCATGAAAAACAAGCTCATAGCGTGAATGTCAAGATTCCTGCAGGAGTTGAAACAGGTCAACAAATCCGCTTAGCTGGTCAAGGAGAAGCTGGCTTTAACGGTGGACCTTATGGTGACTTGTATGTCGTTGTCAATGTTGAGCCGAGCGATCGCTTCGAACGAGATGGCTCAACCATCTACTACAAGTTAGACCTGAACTTTGTCCAAGCAGCTCTTGGAGATACGGTCCATGTGCCAACCGTTCACGGAGATGTCGATTTGGTCATTCCTGAAGGAACCCAAACCGGTAAGAAATTCCGCCTCCGTGGAAAAGGGGCTCCAAGCTTACGAGGTGGTGCTATGGGGGATCAATATGTATCTGTCAATGTCGTCACCCCAACTGGTTTAAATGACAAGCAAAAAGAAGCCCTTCAAGCCTTTGCGGAAGCAAGTGATTTGAAGGTCAACCCAAAGAAAAAAGGGTTCTTTGACAAGGTCAAAGATGCTTTAGATGATTTATAAGAATGAACGAGTTTCCTTTTGAGTAAGGGGCTCGTTTTATTTTGGATCGAATCCAAGAACTTCCTCTCCTAATTAAAGAATAATGAGGACCCTCATTGAATTTATTAAGATATCGTGGTAAATTTAAGAAAACGATTACAAAGACAATTTAGGAGGTCCTGATGAAATCACATCAACCACGTTATGCGATTCGCAAGTACGCGGTAGGAGCGGCTTCAGTGCTCATAGGATTTTTTGCTAGCGCTCAGGTTGTAGCTGCTGATACACCAACGACTACTGACAGTCCTGCAACGACAGTACCAACTCAGCCAAGCGAGGGTGAGTCGACTAGTTCCCTAAACGAGGAAGCTTCTCAGCCAGTAGTAGAAAAAACAACGGCTCCTGCCCCAATCGTCGATCAAAGTCAACCGACACTGCCTGATCGTGAACTGCGGGTATCAGATCTTGACCGTTTGATTCGCGAAGAAGCGAGCTCGGTCGCAGAGTCGGATGTGGCAGCTCAACCAACGACAGCAGCGACGGAAACACCTGCTAAAGATCCTGAGCAAGAAGAAAAATTAGCCAAGAAAAAGATTGTTTCGATCGATGCTGGTCGCAAGTACTTCTCACCAGACCAGATCAAGGAAATCATTGATGAAGCTAGTAAGACTGGCTATACAGACTTGCATCTCCTAGTCGGAAATGACGGCTTACGCTTTGTTTTGGATGACATGTCCTTGAAAGTGGGAGATGCTTCTTATTCTAGCCAAGCCGTGACGGATGCGGTTGAAAAAGGGACGAAGGCTTATTACGATGATCCGAACGGAACAGCCTTGACCCAGGCTCAAATGGATGATATTTTGGCCTACGCCAAATCGAAGAAAGTAGGCGTCATCCCAACCATAAATAGTCCAGGTCACATGGATGCGATTCTGACAGCCATGGAACAATTGGGGATCGAAAACCCTCACTTTAATTATTTTGGTACAAAGAAATCAGCTCGGACCGTTGATTTGGACAACCAAAAAGCCTTAGACTTTACCAAGGCTTTGGTAGACAAGTATGCGGCTTATTTCAGCGGCAAAACCGACATCTTTAACATCGGTTTGGATGAGTATGCCAATGATGCCACAGATGCCCATGGTTGGCAGGTTCTCCAAGCCAGCAAGCATTGGCCGGGTGAAGGGTACCCGGAAAAAGGCTATGAAAAATTCATCCAATACGCCAATGATCTAGCGGCTATTGTGAAAAAACATAAGATGAAACCAATGGCCTTTAATGACGGAATCTACTACAATGGTGATACTTCCTATGGCACTTTTGACAAGGATATCATTGTATCCTACTGGACAGGTGGTTGGAACGGCTATGATGTCGCTTCTTCAAAACTTTTGTCTGAACTAGGCCATCAAATTCTTAACACCAATGATGCTTGGTACTATGTCCTTGGTCGTGACAAGGCTGGATCTGGTTGGTACAATCTTGATCAAGGTCTCGAAGGAATTTCCAAGTCAGCAATTGATGTCGTTCAAAAGAATGATGAGGCTAAGGTGCCCTTCATCGGTGGGATGGTAGCTGCCTGGGCAGATACACCATCCGCAACCTACAAAAAAGACCTTCTCTTTAAGCTGATGCATGCCTTCGCGGACAAGAATGCGGACTACTTTGTAGCAGATCCTGAAGTGGTCGAAAAGGCTCTTACGGAAGCCCCAACTGATTTGGACCACTATACACCAGAATCGCTAGTAGCCTTTACGGCAGCTAAAAAAGCTTTAGAAGGGGTAGGGGCAGACACGACTCGAGCAGAGGCCAAAACCTTGATCGATCATCTCAAAGCAGCTCAAGATGCTTTGGTATACACAGAAAGCTATGCGAAAGAAGTTGCTGCAAAAGAAGCAGCAGAAAAACTTGCCATGAAGAAGGTCATCTCGATTGATGCAGGTCGCAAATACTTCTCGCTGGATCAGTTGAAACGGATCGTCGATAAGGCCAGTGAGCTGGGGTATTCTGACTTGCACCTCCTGGTCGGAAATGATGGTATGCGCTTCGTACTCGATGATATGACGGTGGAATCCAATGGTAAAACCTATGCTAGTGACGATGTGAAAAAGGCCATTTTAGAAGGTACCAAGGCTTATTATGATGATCCAAATGGGCAAGCCTTGACCCAAGCGGAAATGGATGAGCTCCATGCTTATGCTACTGCTAAAGGAATCGGCTTAATTGCAGCAGTCAATAGTCCTGGACACATGGATGCCTTGTTGGTGGCCATGGAAAAATTGGGTATAGAAAACCCACGAGCTAGCTTTGATACTGTTTCAAAAACAACCATGGATTTGACCAATGAGGCAGCAGTTAACTTTACCAAAGCCTTGATTGGCAAGTACATGGACTACTTCAAAGACAAGTCTAAGATCTTTAACTATGGAACAGATGAATATGCCAACGACGCTACCAGTGCGCAAGGCTGGTACTACCTCAAGTGGTATGACCTCTATGGTAAATTTGCGGAGTATTCCAATAGTCTTGCAGCTATGGCGCGTGAAAAAGGCTTGCAGCCAATGGCCTTTAACGATGGCTTCTATTATGGAGATGAAGATGATGTTGCCTTTGACAAGGATGTCTTGATTTCATACTGGTCTAAAGGATGGTGGGGCTATAACCTCGCGTCACCGCAGTATTTAGCAGACAAGGGCTACAAATTCCTCAATACCAACGGAGACTGGTACTATGTTTTGGGTCACAGGGGAGATCAAAGCTATCCACTCGATAAAGCTATCCAACATTCAGAAACTATTCCATTTGAACAATTAGCTTCAACCAAATACCCTGATGTGAAATTACCGGTGTCCGGAAGTATGTTGGGAATCTGGGCAGATGAACCGGCCAATGAATACAAGGAAGAAGAAGTCTTCCAGGTCATGGAAGCTTTTGCCAACCACAACAAGGACTATTTCAAGGCAGACTTCACTGCTCTTAGAAAAGCAGTTGCTACGGTGCCAACAGATCTAGCTATTTACACACCAGAATCTCGCGCAGCCCTTGCGAAAGTCTTAGATAGCTTGAATTGGAATGTGAGCCGTGCTCATCAAGATCAGGTGGATCAAGAAGTGGCTGCTCTGACCCAAGCCCTTGCGGGGCTTAAGCCAATTACACAAGTGGGTAGCTTGGCTGAAAATGACGTCAAAGCCCTAGTGGAAGACAAACCAAGTCTTGAAATCGTAGAAAAAGAACTTGATTTTGACCTTGTGGAACGGACCAATCCAGATCTCGCTAAAGGAGAACGCAGAGTGATCCAGACTGGAGTTAAAGGGCAAGGTCTTGAGTATGTAGAGGTTTCGGCACTTGATCAAAGTCGAAAAGTGATCGCTACAGAAGTTGCCACAGAGCCGGTTGCAGAAATTGTTGAAGTCGGTATCAAAGAAGTCGTGATCCCAACAAGCCCTTCCGTAGAAGCACCAGTGAAATCAGACTTGCTCGTAAACAAAGTGGTTCCAGATCATTCAACACCTCAAGTGATCTCGAAAGATCAACCAGTAGCACCAGTAAATACCCCAACGCCAATTCCAGCAGCTGTGGAAAAAGAGGTTCGTTCAGAAGCAGTATCTTCTAACAAGCAACTCCCAGAAACAGGAGTGGAATCTGCTCTGGGACTCGCTTTACTAGGAGCGATCTTAGGAGCAGCAGGAATGGACTTGAAAAATAAAAAAAGAGACTGAGACCTAGTTGATTTGTAACAGGTCGAAGTTAGGAGAGTGGGACAGAAATCGGTAATTCGTTAGAATTCGATTTCGTCGTCCCACCTCTGCACAGTTGAGTAGGGCTGTAAAAGCTGATGAAATCAGCATAGTAGAGCCCACTCAACCACTGCGTCTTGTTCGACAATCCAAAAATAATTGAGAGGCTAGGACTTTTGTCCCAGCTTCTTTTTGTGTTTGTAAAACTGTACCCGGACAGTTTTGTTTTTTCACTCTTGTAACCCCTTCTATATCCTGCTAAAATAAAAACATGACACGATACAAAGCAACCATTTCATATGACGGGACCTTGTTTGCAGGGTTTCAACGCCAACCGCATGCCCGTAGTGTGCAAGAGGAAATCGAGAAGACCTTGACGCGTCTCAATCAAGGAACCCCTGTTACCGTTCATGGAGCGGGGCGGACGGATTCAGGTGTCCATGCTCTTGGGCAGGTGATTCATTTTGATCTCCCCCAAGCGCGGGATGAGGAAAAGCTCCGCTTTGCCCTCGATACCCAAACCCCAGAGGATATTGATTTCATCCGAGTGGAGCAAGTAGTGGCTGACTTTCACTCACGCTACAAGAAGCACAGCAAGACCTATGAATTTATCGTGGATTATGGTCGTCCCAAGAACCCCATGATGCGCCACTATGCCACCCACTATCCTTATCCTTTGGATGTGGAAAAGATGCAAGCAGCCATCCAAAAGTTGGAGGGAACCCATGATTTCACCGGTTTCACAGCTTCAGGAACCAGCGTGGAAGATAAGGTTCGTACGATTACAGAGGCTCGCTTGGTCGAGGATGCAGAACATCATCGCCTTGTCTTTACCTTTTCGGGCAATGGCTTTCTCTACAAGCAAATCCGCAATATGGTGGGAACTTTGTTGAAGATTGGAAATGATCGGATGCCGATCGAGCAGATCGATCTAATTTTAGAAAAGAAGGACCGCAATCTAGCAGGTCCTACAGCAGCGCCAAATGGCTTATATTTAAAGGAGATCCGTTATGAGTAATGAATTGATTCTAGCTATTTCAGGAAATGATATTTTTAGTGGGGGAGGTCTTCACGCAGACCTTGCAACTTATACGACTAACAAACAGCATGGCTTTGTAGCGGTGACTTGTTTGACCGCTATGACGGAGCACGGTTTTGAAGTGATTCCGGTGGATCCGACGACCTTTGCTCAACAGCTCAACTCTCTCAAGGATGTTCCTTTTTCTGCTATTAAACTCGGCCTTTTGCCAAATGTTGAAGTGGCAGACTTGGCTTTGGACTATGTCAAAGCCCATGCGGAGATTCCTGTGGTACTAGATCCTGTCTTGGTCTGCAAGGAAAGTCATGATGTAGAAGTTTCAGCTCTTCGAGACGAATTGATTAAGTTCTTCCCTTATGTGACCATCATCACGCCAAACTTACCAGAAGCTGAGATCTTAACCCAAAGCAAGATTCAATCGCTCGACGATATGAAGGAGGCAGCGCGCAAGCTCCACGAATTAGGCGCAGCGAATGTCGTGGTCAAAGGAGGCAATCGTCTCAATAAAGAAAAGGCCATTGATGTCTTTTATGATGGGACAGACTTCACCGTCATTGAAGAGCCAGTCTTAGAAAAGAACAATACAGGAGCTGGTTGTACCTTTGCGTCTAGCATTTCCAGCCAGTTGGTGCAAGGGAAATCTCCACTTGAAGCTGTTAAAGCCTCTAAAGACTTTGTTTTCCAAGCGATTCAACATTCAGACCAGTATGGAGTAGTACAGTATGACATCTAATCGAACTCAACTCATTGCCCGCCTCTCTATTTTGACAGCCTTGACAGTTGTACTTGGCTACTATACCAAACTTCCAACTCCTACAGGGATCGTCACCCTGCTAGATCTTGGAGTGTATTTCACAGCCTTCTATTTTGGGCGCAAGGAAGGTGCTATTGTAGGTGGTGTCGGAGCCTTCCTACTTGACCTGATTTCAGGCTATCCTCAGTGGATGTTTTTTAGCCTCCTCTTTCACGGGGGACAAGGCTATTTCGCTGGCTTCAAGGGAAAAGCTCGTTACCTAGGCTTGCTCCTTGCGACAGTCGTCATGGTAGGCGGTTACGCACTAGCTTCCGCTCTCTTTTTAGGCAATGGCTGGGGTGCTGCTATCTCGGACATTCCGAACAACCTCGCTCAGAATTTTGTTGGAATGGCTTTAGGCTATGTGGTCTATTATGCATTTCAAAAGAAAGGAAGCTAATTCATGGATCTGGAGCAACTGAAGAAGGATACAAAAGAAATCCTGGTAGATGTCTTGGAAAAAAGCCGTCTCCGCCAAGGACAGATTCTAGTCCTCGGGATGTCTTCAAGTGAAGTTGCAGGAGGGCAAATTGGAAAAGCCTCCAACATCGACCTTGCCGAAGCTATTGTCCAGACCTTGCTAGATGAGTTGAATCCAAGAGGGATTTATCTGGCAGTACAAGGATGTGAGCATCTCAATCGCGCCTTGGTGGTCGAGAGAGAATTGGCGGACAAGAAGGAGCTAGAAATCGTCAATGTCCTTCCTAGTCTCCATGCAGGAGGTGCTGGACAACTCGCAGCTTTCAAGTATTTTAAGGATCCTGTTGAGGTGGAATTTATCACAGCTCAAGCCGGGTTAGACATCGGAGATACCTCAGTAGGGATGCATGTCAAACACGTGCAAGTTCCGATTCGCCCTATCTTGCGTGAACTAGGTGGCGCCCATGTCACAGCCCTCGCCAGTCGGCCAAAATTGATCGGTGGCGCCCGTGCTCTCTACCTCGATGATCCTATCCGAAAATCATAATCAGAACTAGCTTTTAAGGGCTAGTTTTTTTGGATGAAAAGAGAGGCAAAAACGTTTTAAAACTTGCAATTTCAAAGTTTTGTGGTAAAATTATAAGGAATGACTATATTATTTTAAGGAGAGACAGAATGTCTGTATCATTTGAAAACAAAGAAACTAACCACGGTGTATTGACTTTCACAATCAGCCAAGAGCAAATCAAACCTGCTTTGGACCGTGTGTTTGAGTCAGTTAAGAAAACTTTGAACGTACCTGGATTCCGTAAAGGTCATATTCCACGTCCAATCTTCAACCAACGTTTTGGTGAAGAAGTACTTTACCAAGATGCTTTGAACGATCTTCTTCCAGCAGCATACGAAGCAGCTGTTAAAGAAGCTGGAATCGAAGTTGTTGCACAACCAACTTTCGATGTTGTATCTATGGAAAAAGGTCAAGACTGGACATTGACAGCAGCTGTTGTAACAAAACCTGAAGTAAAATTGGGTGCTTACAAAGACCTTGAAGTATCAGTAGAAGTTTCTAAAGAAGTAACAGACGCTGATGTGGATGCTCGTATCGAACGCGAACGCAACAACTTGGCTGAATTGGTTGTTAAAGAAGGTGCTGCAGCAGAAGGTGACACAGTTGTGATCGATTTCGTAGGTTCTATCGACGGTGTTGAATTCGACGGTGGTAAAGGTGACAACTTCTCACTTGGACTTGGTTCAGGTCAATTCATCCCAGGTTTCGAAGACCAATTGGTTGGACACTCTGCTGGTGAAACAGTTGACGTGATCGTAACCTTCCCAGAAGACTACCAAGCAGCTGACCTTGCAGGTAAAGAAGCGAAATTCGTGACAACTATCCATGAAGTAAAAGCAAAAGAAGTACCAGCTCTTGATGATGAATTGGCAAAAGACATCGACGAAGAAGTTGAAACTCTTGACGAATTGAAAGAAAAATACCGCAAAGAATTGGCAGCAGCTAAAGAAGAAGCATACAACGATGCAGTAGAAGCAGCAGCAATCGATCTTGCAGTTGAAAATGCTGAAATCGTTGACCTTCCAGAAGAAATGATCCACGAAGAAGTACATCGTTCAATCAACGAGTTCCTTGGAAACATGCAACGTCAAGGTATCTCACCTGAAATGTACTTCCAAATCACTGGAACAACTCAAGAAGATCTTCACAAACAATACGAAGCAGAAGCTGAAAGCCGTACGAAGACAAACCTTGTGGTTGAAGCAGTAGCGAAAGCAGAAGGCTTCGAAGCAACTGAAGAAGAAATCAACGCTGAAATCGAACAATTGGCAGCAGATTACAACATGCCAGTTGAACAAGTTCGCAACCTTCTTTCACCAGAAATGTTGAAACATGACATCACAGTGAAGAAAGCAGTGAACGTGATCACAAGCACAGCAAAAGTAAAATAATTGAGATAAAAAAGAAGAGCCGTGAGGCTCTTCTTTTTTCTGATTTCATGGAGAATCCTGGAATTTTCCTTTGACGAAAGGGGAAATTTATCGTACAATAGAGTGTAACGATAAAATGCGTGATAGATTTAGTGACGAGAAGTTTTCAATCTATCATTGAGGATAGGATGAGGTTTAAGACCGGATCCTTCTCCATTTAGGAAATGAAACATAAGGAGATTTACCCTTGGAATTAGAAGTATTTGCTGGACAAGAAAAAAGTGAACTTTCTATGATTGAAGTGGCGCGTGCGATTTTGGAATTACGCGGACGTGACCATGAAATGTACTTTAGCGATCTTGTAAATGAAATTCAAAATTACCTTGAAAAATCAAACAGCGAGATCCGTGAAGCTCTTCCATTGTTCTATACAGAATTGAATGTAGATGGAAGCTTTATCCCACTTGGAGATAACAAATGGGGTCTTCGTTCATGGTATGCCATCGATGAAGTTGACGAAGAAATCATCGCTCTTGAAGAAACAGACGAAGATGAAACTCCTAAGAAACGGAAGAAAAAACGTGTCAATGCCTTCATGGATGGAGACGAAGATGCGATCGACTACAACGACGACGATCCAGAAGACGAAGAAGTTTACGAAGCAGATCCAGCTCTTTCATATGATGAAGAAAATCCAGATGATGAAAAGAGTGAAGTTGAAGCTTACGATGCTGAAATCAATGAAATCGTACCAGATGATTTGGGTGAGGAAGTTGAATTAAGCGAAGAAGACGACGAAGAAGAGGATTCTGAAGACGAGGAAGAAGAATAAATCATAAGAAGAGGCTGGGACAGAAGTCCTAGCCTCTTGATTGTTTTTGGATTGTCGAGCAAGACGCAGTGGTTGAGTGGGCTCTACTACGCTGATTTCATCAGCTTTTACAGCCCTACTCAACTGTGCGGAGGTGGGACGACGAAATCGAATTCTAACGAATTAC
>NZ_JAQFJL010000007.1:0-70106 GCF_030440045.1 Streptococcus sp. SP8
CTCCGCACAGTTGAGTAGGGCTGTAAAAGCTGATGAAATCAGCGTAGTAGAGCCCACTCAACCACTGCGTCTTGCTCGACAATCCAAAAATAATTGAGAGGCTAGGACTTTTGTCCCACTCTCTTTTTGTTTGTCTAGAAGGGGCTTGGTTGGTCGTTGCAACGGGTAAAAAGAATTGGTATACTAGTAGAAAGAAAAAAAGGAGGATGCTGTGACCTTTCGAAAATTACGTCTATTAATGTCCAAATATGGATTTAGTATTTTGTTTATGGGCTTTGAACTATGGGCATCCTTTGCGGCCTTCTTCTGGCTTAATAGATGGTTCCCTCATTGGCTATCTGTTGCAGTCATTGGGCTCTTATATGTGTCGACAATCTTAGCTATTGTTAATCGAAATACCCCGCCTGAAAATAAGGTGACCTGGCTCTTGATTGCCGTCATTCCTGTCTTTGGATCGCTTTTATACCTCATGTTTGGAGAGCGGCGTTTGTCCAAAAAGGAAATGATCCAGCTGAAAAATATGGAGTCCATGAAGTTTCGAGAGGACAATAGTCATCAGTTGGGTAAGGAGCTCAAGCAAGAAAGCAAGGCAGTTTATGGCTTGGTCAAGTCGATTTTGTCCATGGACCACAATGCGGATCTCTACAATGGGACGGCGTCAACCTTTTATCCTCTAGGAGAGGACATGTATGCGCAACTACTAGAGGATCTGAGAGCGGCGAAAAAATTTATCTTCATCGAGTTTTACATCATTGATGAGGGCTTGATGTGGAACAGTATCCTAGAGATTTTAGAGCAGAAAGTGAAAGATGGGGTCGAAGTCAAACTCCTTTATGACGATATCGGCTGTATGGCGACCTTGGCAGGGAACTATACCAAACGGTTGCGAAAGATGGGAATTGATGCCCATAAATTTAACAAGGTGATCCCCCGTCTAACAGTGGCATATAACAACCGAGACCACCGCAAGATTCTGGTCATTGATGGGCAGATCGGCTATACGGGTGGTGTCAATTTGGCAGACGAGTACATCAACCACATTGAGCGGTTTGGTCACTGGAAGGACAGTGCCATCCGTTTAGATGGACGAGCTGTTAAGGCCTTAACGCGACTCTTCCTCATGAACTGGTACATCAACCGTGGGGAAATCGAGGATTTTGACCGCTACCATATTGAAAATAAGGCGGTCGAAGGAGAAGGGCTCTACATTCCCTATGGGAGTGGACCAAAGCCGATTTACAAGTCGCAGGTCGGAAAGACGGTTTATCAAAATATGATCAACCAAGCGACGGATTACGTCTATATCACGACTCCTTACTTGATCATCGATTATGATTTGACAGAAGATATCCGCAATGCGGCCCTTCGTGGGGTGGATGTTCGCATCGTGACCCCGCATATTCCGGATAAAAAATTGATCCAAATTGTTACGCGTGGGGCTTACTTGGATCTGATGGATGCTGGTGTGAAAATCTATGAGTACACGCCTGGTTTTGTCCACAGTAAGCAAGTTCTTGCCGATGATGAAATGGCGGTTGTAGGGTCGATTAACTTTGATTACCGCAGTCTGGTCCATCACTATGAAAATGCGGTTTGGATGTATCGGACGCCTGCTCTGAAAGAGATTCGGGCGGATTTTGACCACATCTTTGAAGTATCCCAAGAAATCACGGAAGATACCTTCCGCTTTACATGGCACCAAAGCTTAATCAAGGAAATTATGCAATTGTTCGCACCGATGTTGTAATAGGTGTGGGAATACAGAAGAAAGAGTCAGAAGCTGAGAGATCTGACTCTTTTTCCATAGGACTATGTGGCAAGAGGCTGACATGGTCGGCAGAATTTGGTATACTAGAGAAGATAATGAGCTTTTTTCTAAAAGGAAAAGCAGAGGAATAGTGAAGAAAAGGAAAAAGAATGAGCGAAAAAGAGCAAGAAATGACTTCGAAAAAATTAGGGATTCATGTGGGAGATAGTTTCCAGGATACACGTGAAATTCGCGAAGTGCTGGATAAATCGATTTTTCGTGAAGAAGAACCGACTCATAGCCAGCAGGCAGAAGTCTTGGAGGAGCCGGTTGCAATGGAGGTATCAGAGTCCATTAGTGATACCAAGCCAGAAGCAGTAGCAGAACCTACACAAGAATCGGAACAGGAAGCGGAGCAAACGCTCAGTCGGATGAGTCGTCGTTCCCGTAAGGCGGGAGTTGAAGCGACAAAAGCGGAAGCATCTAAGGTAGAAGAGGATACGGAAGAGCTAGAAGCAGATGTGGCAGTTGAGCAGATCCGTCGTCAATCCAAGCGTCCAGTGCCCCTAGCGATTCCTTTTGTATTGAGTCTCTTGATTAGTTTGCTGCATGTCGGGGTCCCATTTTTGACCCGTTTTGCAACCGATCAGCAATCTCAAAACTTGTATGCTGGCTGGGCAATGACCAAAGGTCAAGTCCCGTTTGGTGATTTTTACGGAACCAATGGTCTTCTCTATTATGCGATCAACTGGTTGGGAAGTTTAGCTGGTGGACATTGGATCTTGATGATCCTCCAAGCGATTGCCCTCTTCTTTGCGGGTACTTATCTCTATCGGGTTGTGCGCCTGTTGGTGTCTGATAAAGATACAGCGAAGAATGTCCAGCTACTCTTTTATTTCTTGGTGCTAGGCCTTGGTTTTGGAGGGACTTATGTGACCTTGTTTAGCCTTCCAATCCTATTTGCCAGCATGAATTTCATTTTGGCTTATCTGATTGGGCATCGTAAGGACGAAGGCTTTATCCTTTACGGTGCGATTGCGGCCGTGGCTTTCTTGATTGATCCGATGACCAGTGCCCTGTTTTATTTATTGGCCTTCCTTGGTTTAACAGCCTTTAATATCAAGCAGAAGAGATGGGCGCGTGGTTTTTATCAACTGTTGGCAGCTCTCCTTGGTTTTTCACTCGTCTTTTATCCAATTGGCTATATCACCGTTTTGAATCAGACTTTTGGTTATGCCATTAACCAAGTGACCTATGTCTTTAATGCCTTGAATTTTAGCAATGGACAGACCTTCAGTAATGCCATTTATTATGGACTGTTGGCGCTCGCCTTTGGTCTGGTCTCTGCCTTTTTGATGTCCTTTACGAAGCAAAATAGCAGTGCTCGCCGGATCTTCCGCTTTATGGGATGGGCAGGTAGCTTGGTGGTCCTCATCGTGTCGATTGGTCTTCCTGAACAGGGAGCTTACCAATTGTTACCGATGTTGCCATTTGTTCTTCCTTTGTTTGCGATCTGGTTCTCACGAGATGGGGAAGAAAACGATGGGATCGAACGTCGTGGTCGGAAGAAGAAAAACAAGGAAGTTTGGGCCGCTTACTTTACGAGCCAAGTTTTCTTACCGCTAGTAGCCCTTGTCTATCTGTTGGCGAATCCGGTGGTTCAAGATGTTGTGCTTCAGTCTGGTCAATCGAGTGAACGGAGCGCTATTGCTAGCTACATTCATAACCATAGTAAGGCCAAAGATACCATCTATGCTTGGGATACGACAGCTATTCTCTATCAAGAAAGTGATCGTTTGGCAGCTTCTGCCTTATTGACCCCGACTTCTTATCTGGGGATTAATGAAAACCGGACAAATGTAACCCAACAAATCGATCGGTCTGAACCCAAGTATATTGTGGTCAATAATCAGGTAGAATTGACCTCCAAAATGAAGGACTTGCTCAAAGAAAATTATCGTCTCGTTGAGAAGAAATACCGTCATTTCAAACTCTATCAACGCTCTTAAGAAAATCAATATCTTGTGCTTTAGAAAGTTTTTTATAAAATTTTCCACAAGATATTGATTTTTATTTTTGGAGTGGTATAATACAACTTGTATGTAAATAAATGAAGAGAGGCATGTTTGGTATGATCACCTTGAGAGAAGAAAAACTGAGAATGGCCCCGGATATTTTTGTTGAAAAACGAGATGGCCGCCGTGTTCAATTCGATGTTGAAAAAATTTATAAAGCCTTGTTGAAGGCGACAGAAGAAGTGACTTCTCTCACTCCTGTGCTGGAAGCCAAGCTAGAAACCATTGTCGATCGCGTGATTGCAGAGATCTTGGAACGTTTTCCAAATGGTGTGAAGATCTATGAGATCCAAAATGTCGTCGAACATGAATTGCTTCAAGCCAATGAATATGCCATCGCAGAGAGCTATATTACTTATCGGACGCAGCGGGATTTTGAGCGCTCAAAAGCAACGGATATCAACTTTACGATTGGAAAACTCCTTAATAAGGACCAAGCGGTTGTCAATGAAAATGCCAATAAGGACAGCGATGTCTTTAATACGCAACGGGATTTGACGGCGGGGATTGTTGGTAAGTCTATTGGTCTCAAAATGTTGCCCAAACACGTAGCCAATGCCCATCAAAAAGGGGACATCCACTACCATGATTTGGACTATAGCCCTTATACACCGATGACCAATTGCTGTTTGATCGATTTTGAAGGCATGCTCAGAAATGGCTTTAAGATCGGGAATGCAGAAGTCGAAAGTCCTAAGTCTATCCAAACTGCAACGGCACAAATCTCGCAGATTATTGCCAATGTGGCCTCTAGTCAGTATGGTGGCTGTTCAGCAGACCGGATCGATGAAGTCTTGGCCCCTTATGCAGGAAAGAACTACCAAAAACACTTAGCGGATGCCAAAGAGTGGGTACTTCCTGAAAAGCAAGAGGACTATGCTTGGAGTAAGACTCAAAAAGACATCTATGATGCCATGCAATCGCTAGAATATGAGATCAATACCCTCTTTACTTCAAACGGGCAAACTCCTTTCACTTCGCTTGGTTTTGGTCTTGGAACCAATCGCTTCGAGCGGGAAATCCAAAAGGCGATCTTGGAAATTAGAATCAAGGGACTTGGATCGGAACATCGGACAGCTATCTTTCCAAAACTGATCTTTACCCTCAAGCGGGGGCTCAACCTAGAACCTGGAACCCCTAACTATGATATCAAGCAATTGGCTTTGGAATGTGCTACGAAACGCATGTATCCAGATGTCCTCTCTTATGACAAGATTGTCGAATTGACAGGCTCCTTCAAGGTGCCCATGGGGTGTCGCTCTTTCCTTCAAGGTTGGAAGGACGAGAATGGTGTGGAAGTCAATTCTGGCCGGATGAACCTAGGGGTTGTGACGGTCAATTTACCTCGGATTGCCTTGGAATCGGGCGGAGACAAGGAGAAATTCTGGCAAATCTTTAATGAACGGATGAACATCGCTGAAGATGCCTTGGTTTACCGGGTGGAACGCACCAAAGAAGCGACACCAGCCAATGCACCGATTCTCTACCAGTATGGCGCTTTCGGAAAACGCTTGGGCAAATATGACCAGGTAGATCAGCTCTTCCGTCATCGCAGAGCAACCGTATCTCTTGGCTATATCGGACTCTATGAAGTTGCAACCGTCTTTTATGGTCCAAATTGGGAACACAATCCAGAAGCCAAACAATTCACGATCGATATCATCAAGGATATGAAAGCGCGCGTGGAAGAATGGTCTGACCAGTATGATTACCACTTCTCTATTTATTCAACACCGTCAGAAAGCTTGACAGACCGCTTCTGTCGCTTGGATACGGAGAAATTTGGGAAGGTCCCGGATATCACAGACAAGGAATACTACACCAATAGTTTCCACTACGATGTTCGTAAGAACCCAACGCCATTTGAGAAGTTGGATTTTGAAAAAGTTTATCCTGAAGCGGGAGCTTCTGGTGGCTTTATCCACTATTGTGAATACCCTGTGCTCCAACAAAATCCAAAAGCCCTTGAAGCGGTTTGGGATTATGCCTATGACCGGGTCGGTTATCTCGGAACTAATACGCCGATTGACCGTTGTTACAAGTGTGATTTTGAGGGAGACTTCACGCCGACTGAGCGCGGATTTGCTTGTCCAAACTGTGGCAATAGCGATCCGAAAACGGTTGATGTGGTCAAACGGACCTGTGGTTATCTAGGAAACCCGCAAGCTCGTCCGATGGTCAATGGCCGTCATAAGGAAATCGCTGCGCGTGTCAAACACATGAATGGATCCACTATCAAATCAGCTGGACACCAAGTGACAGATTAGAAAAGGACATTATGGGAAAATACCAATTAGATGATAAGGGTAAGGCTCAGGTTCAACGATTCCATGAGAAGCATTCAAAGGGTGGAATCAATAAAAAAGACCGAGTAGCTAGCCTGAGAGAACAATTTTTAAATAAGAATAAGAAAAAATAAAGGTGAGAATTTTCGCTTCATATTGAAGATGGAATTCTCTTTTGAGACTTTCCTTGGGTGGGTACGGACGTCAGCGAACTTCTACGAAGTTCCATGACTAATTATTGAGCCTAGGGTCTCAATAATTCCGGATGCCTGAAACTTGTTGGTTTCAGGCATTTTTCCCACGGCGGAAAGTCTCAGTAGATTCTTGAAAAAGTTTAATAAATAAGCGTCACCTTATTGTTTCAGTATTTATTAACTCATTTTATTAAAAATATTTGTTTATATTGTGAAGTGAGAGTTCGCTCTCGCTTTTCTCGTATGGGGAGGGGAATATGGAACTACGCAGACCAAGATTAGCAGATAAAGAAACAGTTTTAGAGATGATGGCAGAGTTTGAAGAGACCCAGTCGGCCCACGACGGCGGCTTTTGGGATGCTGAGAACTTTGATTATGAGGAGTGGCTAGAAACTAACCTTAATAAAGAAATGGGAATAAACTTGCCTGAAAATCGCGTTCCATCAATTCAGTTCGTATTGTTTGATAAATCAGGTCATGCTTTAGGTTTTTTGAATCTACGGCTGAGACTAAATGAGGGATTGCTGAATTATGCTGGTCATATTGGCTACTCCATCCGTCCCTCGGAAAGAGGCAAGGGTTATGCCAAGGAGGCTCTCCGTCAAGGTTTGCAAGTAGCTAAAGAAAAGAACATCCATCGTGCTCTGGTGACTTGTAGCACGGAAAATCCTGCCAGCCGAGCGGTTATCTTAGCTAATGGCGGTCAATTTGAAGATGTTCGAAATGGAACGGAGCGTTATTGGATAGAAGTGGAGTAGAAGGATGACATGGAATACACCTAAACCAGGTGAATGGAAGAGTGAAGAACTGAGTCAAGGGCGCATCATCGACTACAAGGCTTTTAACTTTGTCGATGGCGAAGGAGTCCGCAACTCCCTTTATGTGGCCGGCTGCATGTTTCACTGTGAGGGCTGTTACAATGTAGCGACCTGGTCTTTCAATGCAGGCATTCCTTATACACCAGAGTTGGAAGAACAGATTATGGCAGATCTTGCCCAGCCTTATGTTCAGGGATTGACCCTGCTTGGGGGGGAACCCTTTCTCAACACCGGCATCCTTCTGCCCTTGGTCAAGCGCGTGAGAAAAGAGTTGCCCGACAAAGATATTTGGTCTTGGACTGGCTACACTTGGGAAGAAATGATGCTGGAGACACCAGACAAACTAGAGCTTCTCTCACTGATTGATATTCTGGTTGATGGCCGCTATGATAAGAGCAAACGCAACCTTATGTTGCAGTTCCGAGGGTCTTCTAATCAGCGGATCATTGATGTTCAAAAATCCCTCAAAGAAGGAAAAGTCGTCATCTGGGACAAGCTCAATGACGGCAAAGAAAGTTTTGAGCAGGTCAAACGAGATGATCTTTTGTAGGATCTTCAAAAAGACCGGGTGTTTCACCCGGTTCAGATTGAAGACAGAGTCATCTTAGAAACTTTCCTTAGGTGAGTACGGACGTCAGCGAACTTCGAAGAAGTTCCATGACTTAGTTTTGAACCTAAAGTTTCAAAACTCCCGAGTGCTAGAAACAATAGTGTTTCTAGCACTTTTCTCACGGCGGAAAGTTTCAGTAGATGATTGAATAAGCCTAAAAAGCATCTCATTTTAATTTGTTAGGCATTCATTAACTTGTTTGATGTAAAAAACAGTTTGTCTACATTCTCAAACCGGGTTTTTCGCCCGGTTTTTTAGATTCTCTGCATAAGTATACAAGGGATTTTTGCTTGTTTTAGAAAGCGCTTACTTTCCGAATGTCCATAACGGACAAAAAAGTGATAATTAATGCATTTTTTGCTAAAAATATGTTACAATAAATATGATTAGGACTAATTGGAGGTATTTATGTCACAAAGGAGACGGAGTCGTCGTTCAGAGCATAAGTGGGGGCAATTGCGAATCATTAATTCCGTATTGCTTATTTTTTTGCTTATGACTGCAAGTTGGGCGACCTATACCATGTTGGCCAATAACATCTTGGCTTTTCGTTATGTCAATGTTCTCGTGATTGCACTACTAGCTCTTCTCTTGCTCTTGTCAGCTTGGTTTGTGATCAAAAATCAGGCCAAAAAGACAACTTTGGTCCTGCTTCTTGTCGGTTTATTGGCTAGTTCAGGAGTTTTGTTTGCTAGTCAACAGCTGCTGAATCTGACCAGTAATGTCAATGGCCACTCTAACTATACAGAATTTGAGATGGCTGTCTATGTCAAGAAAGACAGTGACATCAAAGATATCAAAGAAATCAAGGAAGTGGTGGCACCAAAGGGCAATAATAACGAAGCCAATCTCACTGCCCTCTTGGACAACATCAAAAAGACCAAGGGTCAGGAAATTTCTGTAGTGGATGCCCCGACTTATCTAGATGCTTATAAGAGCCTGCAAGAAGGGAATGCTTCTGCTATGGTCCTCAACAGTACCTTTGAGGATACCATTGCCGCAGAAGATGCGGACTATGCGAAGAAGTTGAAGAAAATCTATTCCTACAAGGTCCGAAAAGAAGTGGCAGCGACGAGCAAGGTGTCTGCCAATGCGGATGTCTTTAACATCTATGTCAGCGGGATCGATACCTATGGTCCGGTAACCTCGGTTTCTCGTTCAGATGTCAATATCATCATGACGGTTAATCGGAAGACCAAGCAAGTCCTATTGACAACGACTCCACGGGATGCCTATGTACCGATTGCAGATGGTGGTAACAACCAGAACGATAAGTTGACCCACGCGGGGATCTACGGAGTGGATGCTTCGATCCATACCCTTGAGAATCTCTATGATATCAAGCTTAACTATTATGTTCGTCTCAATTTCACCTCCTTCCTCAAGTTGATTGACCTTCTAGGGGGGATCGATGTGGAAAATGACCAAGAATTCACGAGCCTGCATGGCAAGTTCCATTTCCCGGTTGGAAAGGTTCATTTGAATTCAGAGCAAGCCCTCGGTTTTGTTCGCGAACGCTACTCACTCCAAGGTGGCGACAATGACCGTGGGAAAAACCAAGAAAAAGTCATTGCGGCCATTATCAAAAAGTTGACCTCAACTAAGGTCTTAAGCAACTACAACGAGATTATCGGAAACCTCCAAGATTCTGTCCAAACCAATATGCAGTTGCCGACTATGATGAACTTGATCAATACCCAGTTAGAAACGGGTGGTTCTTATGAGGTGACATCTCAAGCGATTACTGGTCAAGGACGAAATGACTTGCCGTCTTATGCTATGCCTGGATCCAACCTCTATGTCATGGAGTTGGATCAAGCCAGCTTGACCAAGGCTAAGGAAACCATTCAAAAAGTAATGGAAGGAAAAGAAAAATGATTGATATCCACTCGCACATCGTCTTTGATGTGGATGATGGACCAAAGACAAGAGAAGATACACGTGCCTTATTGGAAGAAAGCTATCGCCAAGGGGTACGGACCATTATCTCCACTTCTCATCGTCGCAAGGGGATGTTTGAAACTCCAGAAGAAAAGATTTCTGAAAATTTTCAAGAAGTGAAAAAAATTGCGGCAGAAGTCGCGCCAGATTTAACGATTCATTACGGGGCAGAGATCTACTTTACCAATGATGTCTTGAAAAAACTGGAAGAAAAGATCATTCCACGTTTAGCTGAGACGCGCTTTGCGCTGATTGAATTCAGCATGGGAACACCTTACAAGGAGATCCATACGGCCTTGGACCGTTTGCTCCATCTAGGTGTGACACCGGTGGTGGCCCATATCGAGCGCTACAAGTGCTTGGAGAAAAATGAGGAGCGCGTGCAAGAGATGATTGACATGGGCTGCTACATGCAGATCAATAGTTCCAGTGTTCTCAAGCCTCGCCTCTTTGGGGATGAACAAAAACAACTCAAAAAACGAGCTCGGTACTTCTTAGAAAAAGACTTGGTGCACTTTGTGGCCAGTGATATGCACAATGTGGATAAACGACCGCCTTATATGGCAGAAGCCTATCGCTTGATCAAGGAAGAATACGGAGAACAACGAGCACAAGCTCTCTTTGTCAGCAATCAAGAACTCTTGTTAGCGGATGAATTAATCTAACCAGAAAACAGGTGGAGAGATCCACATGAAGGAGTAATTAGGAAATGAACAATCAAGAAAATCAAGCAGTGGAAATTGATGTTTTCGCTATGCTGAAGACCCTATGGAAACGCAAGTTTTCGATCGTTTTGGTCGCTCTTGTCTTTGCCATTGCAGCATTTGGCTACAGTGCCTTTTTAGCCAAGAAAGAATACCAAAGTACTAGCCGGATCTATGTGGTCAGTCGTCAAAACCAAGACAACAATGCCTTGACAAACTCTGATTTGCAGGCTGGTTCTTACTTGGTTAAGGACTACCGTGAGATCATTCTTTCTCAAAATGTCTTGAGCCAAGCCATCGAAGAATTGAAACTCGATATGACACCAGCTGAGTTGTCGAAAAAGATCAGTGTATCCGTTCCGACAGATACTCGTATCCTTTCGATCACGGCTAAGGATGGAAATCCAAAAGAAGCGGCTCGCATTGCCAATGGCCTTCGGAATGTAGCGGCTGAAAAGATCATTTCTGTGACCAAGGTGTCAGATGTTACAACCTTGGATGAAGCAGAAGTGCCTCAATCACCTTCTTCACCAAATATCCGACGCAATGTCCTTCTTGGCTTTATTGCTGGAGCAGGCCTCATGGTGGTGCTCATGGTCGTAGTAGAAGTCTTGGACGATCGTGTTAAGAGACCAGAAGATATCGAAGAGTTGATGGGCTTAACCTTGCTTGGTATTGTGCCAGATATTAAGAAACTGTAGACTGGGGATCGCATGAATACGTTAGAAATTTCAAAAAATAAATTGCAAGAAGTTCGGAAGGCAGAAGAGTACTTCAATGCCCTTGCGACGAATATCCAATTGAGTGGGGTAGACTTAAAAGTCATCGCCATCTCATCTGTTCAAGAAAATGAAGGGAAATCAACCACTTCAACCAACTTGGCCGTTGCCTTTGCGCGTGCGGGCTACAAGACCCTCTTGGTAGACTGTGATATCCGGAACTCTGTCATGACAGGGATTTTCCGTAGCCGTACTAAGATCCAAGGCTTGACCGACTTCTTATCTGGCCGTAGTCAATTGGACCAAATCTTGTATGCGACTGATTTTCCAAACTTGGATATCATCGAGTCTGGACAAGTAGCGCCAAACCCAACAGGTCTCTTGCAAAGCAAGAACTATACTGTGATGATGGATGCCCTGCGTGAGCATTTTGACTACATCATTGTCGATACGCCTCCAATCGGGGTCGTGATCGATGCGGCCATTATCGCCCAACGCTGTGATGGAACTGTCTTGATCACAGAATCTGGTGCCAACGGACGCAAGGCTGTCCAAAAGGCCAAGGATCAATTAGAACAAACAGGCACACCTTTCTTGGGAGTAGTGCTCAATAAATTTAACATTAAAGCTGCTGAGTATGGTTCATACGGTGGATATGGATCTTACGGAGAGTACGGGAAAAAGTAAAGAATAGGATTGAGGAAAATGGGAGAAGAAAGAATCGAACTGGAAAAACTAAATATTGTTCTCTTTCAAAGTTTGGCTGTCCTATTTTCAGCTTACATTGTGAGTCTTTTTAAGGATGCAGAATACACGTCGCAGACAATTGCCATTCTCTATCTCTTGCATTTTGTAGCCTTCTACATTAGCAATATTGCCTATCGTTTTTACAGCAGAGGCTATCTAGATGAGCTCTTTCAGGTCTTGAAATACAATGTATTTTTCGCTGTTGGAATCACCTTTACCTCTTTTATGCTCGACGGGGTCTTTTCCATTTCTCGTCGGGGGATGATCTACTTCTTTCTTTTCAATACGTTTTCCGTCTACATCATGGATCTCTTGCTCAAGAGATACCGGAAGTCTGTTTCACCACGGCGGAAAAGTTCGCGAAAGATTTTCCTGATTACAGCGACTAGTCGGATGGAAAAGGTATTTGATATTCTGCATTCGCCCAGCCTCTATCATGGGGAATTGATCGGTGTCACCGTCATGGACGATACGGATTTTACCCATTCGGGTGTACGGGTGGTGCAGCCGGATCAAATGATGAACTTTGTGACCAAGGAAGTGGTGGATGAAGTGTTTATCAATCTGCCAAGTGAGGACTACAATATTAGTGACTTCGTCTCGGAGTTTGAGAGTATGGGGATCGATGTATCGGTCAATCTCAATGCCTTTAACTTCGCTTCTTTGGGCAATAAACGGGTTCGAGAAGTCGGGGGACTAAGTGTCGTCACTTTCTCAACCAATTTCTACAAACCGAGCCACGTATTTGCCAAACGTCTCTTGGATATTGCGGGAGCCCTCTTTGGTCTCTTGATTTGTGGACTAGTGAGTATCGTTTTGGTCCCTCTAATCCGTAAAGATGGCGGCCCTGCCTTCTTTGTACAAAAACGGGTCGGAAAGAACGGACGGTATTTCAATTTCTATAAATTCCGCTCCATGCGCGTGGATGCCGAAGAGATTAAAAAAGATCTGATGGCGCAAAACACCATGACGGGTGGGATGTTTAAGATGGAAAACGATCCACGGGTCACACCAATCGGACGCTTTATCCGTAAGACCAGTCTGGATGAATTACCACAATTTTACAATGTGTTGATCGGTGATATGAGTCTAGTCGGAACTCGTCCTCCAACGGTAGACGAATACCAAGACTATACGCCAGCCCAAAAACGCCGACTCAGTTTCAAGCCAGGGATTACAGGCCTTTGGCAAGTGAGCGGACGCAGTGAGATTACTGATTTTGACGAAGTGGTCAAACTCGACGTTGCGTATATGGATGGTTGGACGATCTGGAGAGACATTCAGATCCTGCTCAAGACCGTGAAGGTTGTACTTAGAAAAGAAGGAGCGAAGTAGGAAAATGCCTACTTCGTCCTTTCCATGTTAGGAGAAAAATGACACAATCAATTTATATCGTTGGTTCCAAAGGGATTCCAGCAAAATATGGTGGTTTTGAGACCTTTGTTGAGAAGTTGACGGAATTCCAACAAGATAAAAATATCCAGTATTATGTAGCTTGTATGCGGGAGAACTCAGCCAAATCAGGGATTACTGCAGATACTTTCGAGCATAACGGTGCAATCTGTTACAACATTGATGTCCCTAATATCGGTCCTGCGCGTGCCATTGCTTATGATATTGCAGCCCTCAACAAGGCCATTGAAATCGCAAAAGAAAACAAAGACCAGGCTCCGATCTTCTATGTCTTAGCTTGCCGGATTGGTCCTTTTATCTCAAAAATTAAAAAGAAAATCAAGGCTATCGGAGGGACTCTGATGGTCAATCCGGATGGTCATGAGTGGCTTCGGGCCAAGTGGAGTCTTCCAGTTCGCAAATACTGGAAATTTTCTGAACAACTCATGGTCAAACATGCCGACCTTTTGATCTGTGACAGCAAGAATATCGAAGCCTATATTCAGAAGGATTACGCTAAGTATCAACCACAGACGACCTATATTGCTTATGGAACCGATACAAGCAAGTCTATCCTGAGTAAAGAAGACGAGAAAGTACGGACTTGGTTTGCAGATAAGCAAGTTACTGAAGGGGATTACTACCTTGTTGTGGGACGTTTTGTACCGGAAAACAACTATGAGGCCATGATTCGTGGCTTTATGCAGTCAAACTCCCAAAAAGATTTTGTTCTGATTACCAATGTAGAACAAAACAAGTTCTATGAACAGTTGCGTAAAGATACTGGATTTGATCAAGATCCCCGAGTGAAGTTTGTAGGGACTGTTTATGACCAAGAATTGCTCAAATACATTCGTGAGAATGCCTTTGCCTATTTCCATGGTCATGAGGTAGGCGGGACCAACCCCTCTCTTCTTGAAGCTTTGGAATCAACCAAGCTCAACTTGTTGTTAGATGTTGGTTTCAACCGCGAAGTAGGTGAAGATGGTGCTCTCTATTGGAAGAAAAATCAATTAGCAAGTGTCATTGATCAAGCTGAGCAATTGGCTGTACAAGCTATCGAAGACCTTAATCAAAAATCAAGTAAACGTATCTCTGAAGCCTTTACTTGGGAAAAGATTGTCACAGACTACGAGAAAGTATTTAAAGGTTAGAAATGCAGAAAATTTTATATCTCCATGCTGGTGCAGAAATGTATGGTGCTGACAAGGTTTTGTTGGAGCTTATTAAAGGATTGGATAAAGATGCTTTTGAAGCACACGTTATTTTACCCAACGACGGTGTCTTAGTGGGTGCTCTAGAAGATGTCGGTGCTAAGGTTAAAGTCATTGATTACCCAATCTTGCGCCGGAAATATTTTAATCCAAAAGGGATTCTTGAGTACTTTGGCTCTTATAACCGTTACTCCAAACAGATTGCTCAATATGCTAAAGAAAATGGGATTACCCTTGTTCACAACAACACCACAGCGGTTCTTGAAGGAATTTACCTCAAGTGGAAGTTAAAACTTCCTTTGATTTGGCATGTGCACGAAATTATTGTCAAACCAAAAGCCATTTCAGATTTTATCAACTTTTTGATGGGGCGCTATGCGAATAAGATTGTGACAGTTTCAAATGCTGTAGCTAATCATGTCAAGCAGTCTCGTTTTGTCAAAAATGACCAAGTTCAAGTCATCTATAATGGTGTTGACAATGCTGTTTATCAAGAGATGGATGCTAGCGCGGTCCGTGACCAGTTTGGTATCGCACAGGATGCCTTGGTTATTGGAATGGTTGGTCGAGTAAATGCCTGGAAAGGGCAAGGAGACTTCCTAGAAGCTGTGAGGCCAATCTTAAAGTCTAATCCAAAAGCAGTAGCCTTTTTAGCAGGTAGTGCATTTGAAGGGGAAGAGTGGCGCGTGGATGAGTTGGAAAAGGCTATATCAGACTCACCAGTAGCTAGCCAAATCAAGCGGATTGAGTATTATAGCAAGACGACAGAACTCTATAATATGTTTGATATCTTTGTCTTGCCAAGTATCAATCCAGATCCATTACCAACAGTCGTGCTAGAAGCCATGGCTTGTGGTAAACCTGTAGTGGGTTACCGTCATGGCGGTGTCTGTGAAATGGTGAAGGAAGGCGAAAACGGTCTTCTTGCTACACCGAATCAGCCTAGAGAATTGTCTAAGGCTATTCAAGAATTAGCTAACAATACCGATAAGAGAGAGCAATTTGGTAAGGCATCGGTCAAACGTCAAAAAGAACTCTTCTCATTACAAAGTTATATTCTGAATTTTTCGGAGCTGTATAAGAAATATTAAGATGAATACTGAAACAATTAAGAACAAATTAAAACCAATCGTTTATCCAATTATTAACTTTATTCCTCGGCGAAGACTCAAGAATAAGAATTTCACGATTATTTGTGATAATTGTTGGGCAGGAAAAGTTTATCAAGAATTGGGTTTACCTTACCAAACGCCATTTGTAGGGATGTTTATCTTTTCACCTGATTACATTAAGATGCTTAAGAATTTAAAACATTATTTGAGCGGAAACATCCCTTTGAAATTTGTTAAGGAATCAAAATATATCAAAGACTTTGATAATGCCTATCCTCTAGCATTCCTTGATGATATTGAACTTCATTTCCTGCATTATGCAGATGAGGAAGAAGCAATTCAAAAATGGAACCGTCGTTTAGAAAGAATTCATTGGGATCATTTATATTTCAAGTTCAATGACAATGATGCTTGTACTTATGAATTGATGAAAGAGTTCGAAGAGCTTCCATACAAGAGTAAGGTTATTTTCTCTTCAAAGAATTATAGTGATTTACCTTCCTTAGTTCATTTCAAATCAGCTGAAAAGCAAGGACACGTTGGCATCGACTTGAAAACATATCATCGCTATTTTAATGTTGTAACTTGGCTGAATAAAGGTGGAGAGGATCTAACTAAATGAAAAAGATAAGACTAATTATTCCATATTTTGGAAAACTTCCAACCTTTTTTCCTTATTTTTTGTTGACTGCTAAACGTAATCAAAAAATTGATTTCTTAATTTATACGGATCAAAAGGTTGACCAATTTGAAATTTTAAATGCTAAAAATATAGAATTTGTAACTCTTTCTTTTGATGATTTAAGAGAAAAAATCCAGTCTAAGTTTGATTTTAAAATTTCTCTCAAAACACCTTACAAATTATGTGACTATAGGGTTGCTTACGGGCTTATTTTTGAAGAAGAATTAAAAGAGTATGATTACTGGGGATTTTGTGATACAGATGTCTTACTTGGTGATATTTATCAATTTCTGGAAAAGCATAGCTTTTTTGAGAATGATTATGCTCGATATGGCCTTTTTGGTCACCTCCAAATATTTAAAAATTCACAAGAAGTTAATCGTATATTTATGTCTGGTAAAGGTTTAAACTATCGATTGGATTATCAAAATGTCTTCACTAATGAGCAAAGTTTTATTTTTGATGAGGCAAACGGTATCCAAAAGATTTTTGAAAAAAGTAATTTCAAACAACTGCAAGATAAGTTTTTTGATGATATCGATATTAGTCATTTCTCATTTCGAGAATATGGTGAAAATGAACCTAAACGCTATTATTTTTGGTCAGAGGAAAATGGTTTGGAATCAATAAATTTAATCGATGGTAATATAGAGATTAATCGTCCTCTATATGCACATTTTCAAAAGAGAGTGATTAAGTGTCCTGAGTTTAGACTAGTAGATTCATTTTATGTTATACCAAATCAATTAGTTATTGGAGAGAAGATTTCTAAGGAAGAGTTTTTAGAAGTAACAAGAAATAAATTCTATTGGGCATATGTTAAATCAACAATTTTAAAGAAGTTTAAAAAAGAGAAATGGACACTAGAGTTTATTCGTCATAAATTAAGGATGAAGGGTTAATGGATAATATAGATTTGAGCATTATTGTTCCCGTATTTAATGTTGAAGGTTATTTAAAAAGAGCCCTAGATTCAATACTTTTGCAACCGTCATCAATCACATATGAAATTCTGCTAATTGATGATGGTTCAAATGATAAAAGTGGTGCGATTTGTGATGAGTACCAAAGTAATTTTTCGAATATTTTTGTTAGTCACATTGAAAATAACGGAGTGGCAGAAGCGAGGAATTTAGGTATTTCTCTCTCGGGGGGGAATTATTTATACTTTATGGACCCAGACGACTTCGTATCTGAGGATTTCTTTGAAAAAATATTTCCTAACCTCAATGATAAATGGGATGTTCTTTGTTTTGGCTACAATGAAATTAAAGAAAATAAGGACACTATTTTGTCTTGTCGCCCTCATTTTTATACGCATTGTGGTCTTCTTGGAAAGAATGAATTTAGAAATAAATTTATAGAGCTTTTCAAAACTGATATGATGTATAATGTTTGGTCGAGAATCTATAACAAAGAATTCATTCTAAAAAATAATATTAAGTTTCCTAGTAAACCAATAGGAGAAGATACTTTATTTAATTTCCAAGTTTATCAACAATTAGATAACATTCTTTTTATTGATTCGACTCTTTATAATTATATTGCAGGTAGAAGTGGTTCTGCACTGACGAGTTTTCATCCTAGAAGAATTGAAATTCAATTAGATGAACTTCAAATATTGCAAAAATTACTTAAAAAGTTCCAACTAGAAGATGCTACGTTAATTCAAGAAATTAAGACAAAAATCATTGTAAGTGCAACCTTTCAAATTTCTAATTTAAATGCGAGAAGGAAAGAAAAGATAAAATTACTGCGATCTATTATCGATAATAAAGCTTTTTACGATATCTTTTCAGGAAACAGGAATCAAATTATTGGGTCTTATAAGACGTTATTGAGACAGCGAAATATTTCTTCTTTTCTTAGAAGATTGAGTATTGATCTTCTCACCAAAAGAAAATTTCGGACAGTCATCTTTATTGAAAAAATGAAAATGAATCCAATTTTACGTAAAATTGCTTTTAAATAGGTGTAGCTATTTTATTAAGAGAAAAAGGGATTATGTTAAAAATTAAGTTTGAGAACCTTTTGGTTATTCTAGTATTGACTCTCATTGTTGGGTACGATACTCTTATGACAACAATGTTAAACAGAATAATCCCAAACCTTCCGGTTGTTTTATTAATCTGTTTTTCATTATTATTATGTTTTAGATTTTTGTATATAAAAAAATTCACGTTCTTTTATATCTTAACTGCTATTTTATTACTACTAACAAGTTTTGTCGTATTCATGCATACGGGCGGGACTAATTTCCTACTTTATTCATTATTGATTTTGTTATTATATGATGCAGATATTGATGTTATCTTAAAAACATACGTTATTGTGTCAGGAACGATAGTGTTCGGAGTGTTCTTACTTTCAATTCTGGGAGTTATTCCTAATTTACAATTTGCTCAGG
This sequence comes from Streptococcus sp. SP8, assembly GCF_030440045.1. Taxonomy (NCBI): domain Bacteria; kingdom Bacillati; phylum Bacillota; class Bacilli; order Lactobacillales; family Streptococcaceae; genus Streptococcus; species Streptococcus sp. SP8. Next base: position 18,648 of record NZ_JAQFJL010000007.1, read on the forward strand.
TCCGTTCGTCTGGCCTTGTGATTAGAAATTCCTTTGGTTTCATTTATCCAACTGACTTTGCGTCTCACTGTTTTTATTTATTTATTGCTTGGGGATATGTACTACGGAAAAGGTTCATCATACTACGAACCTTGGTAGGTATTAGTTTAGCATTTTTTATCATCAAATTTTGTGATGCTAGGTTAAATGCCCTTTCTGTACTTGTAGCAACTGTCATTTTTATTGTTATGTATGTTACTAAAGAAAGAAAATTTAAAATTTATGGGATCCTACCTTATTTTGCAGCTATATTTTCTTTCTTAATGTTTTACTTATCGTATTTCTTTACCTGGTCTTCTTCATTATTTGTGAGTTTGAACAACTTATTCAGTATGAGGTTATTTTTAGGGAAAAATGCAATAGAGACCTATGGATTACATTTGTTTGGAGCAACCGGGGTTAAGTTTATAGGATATGGTGGCACAACAGAATCAGTATACAGTTATAACTATGTAGATTCCTCTTATATTCAAATGTTATTTTACTACGGAGTTGTTCCTGTAGTATTACTGGTATTGATTTATGTACTTGCATCAAAGAGAATTTATAAACAGGGTATGTTCCTATTCTTAGCTTTATTATCGCTTATTACAATTAATTGTATGATAGAAGCTTTTTGGATAAGACCAGGATATAATATTTTTATTTTTACACTTTTTGCTAGCCTTGTGCCAGTTCAATACAAAATAAAAGATAGAATTGAATGATCATGAAAGTTCTTAAAAATTACGCCTATAATCTCTCCTACCAGTTACTGGTGATTATCTTGCCGATTATCACCACCCCTTATGTGACGCGGGTCTTTAGTTCAAATGACTTGGGGACCTATGGCTATTTCAACTCCATTGTTACTTATTTTCTCCTTTTGGCGACGCTAGGAGTGGCCAATTATGGAACTAAGGAGATTTCAGGACACCGGAAAGATATTCAAAAGAATTTCTGGGGGATTTATACCCTTCAGTTGGGGGCTACGATTTTATCCCTTACCCTCTATGTTCTTTTATGTCTAACCCTTCCTTCTATGCAAAACCCTGTGGCCTATATCTTAGGACTCAGTTTGGTTTCAAAGGGACTCGATATTTCCTGGCTTTTTCAGGGATTAGAAGATTTTCGCAAGATTACGGTTCGGAATATCACGGTCAAACTGGTTGGAGTCATCTCCATCTTCTTGTTTGTCAAATCTGCCAATGATCTGTATCTCTACGTATTCTTGCTCACCATCTTTGAGCTCTTAGGTCAGCTCAGCATGTGGCTACCCGCTCGGGAGTTCATTGGGAAAGCCCATTTTGATATGGCTTATGCACGGGTACATTTAAAGCCGGTCATTCTGCTCTTTCTACCGCAGATCGCCATTTCCCTCTATGTCACCTTGGATCGGACCATGCTTGGGGCTCTCGCCTCTACAAAGGATGTGGGGATTTACGACCAAGCCTTAAAACTCGTCAATATTTTGTTGACCTTGGTGACCTCACTGGGCAGCGTCATGTTGCCTCGGGTATCGAGCCTCTTATCCTCAGGGGACCAAAAGGCTGTTAACAAGATGCACCAAATGTCCTTTTTGATTTATAATTTGGTCATTTTCCCGATTATTGCCGGTATGCTAATCGTCAATGATGATTTTGTTCAATTCTTCCTAGGGAAGGACTTCCAGGATGCGCGTTATGCCATTGCCATCATGATTTTTAGAATGTTCTTTATCGGATGGACCAATATCATGGGGATTCAAATTCTAATCCCTCACAATAAAAATAAAGAATTTATGATTTCGACTACTGTACCTGCCATTGTCAGTGTCGGATTGAATCTCATCTTCCTACCAAAACTGGGCTTTATTGGAGCTGCGATTGTGTCAGTGTTGACAGAAGCTTTGGTATGGGGGATTCAACTCTACTTCACACGAACTTATCTTAAAGAAGTGCCGATTATGGGCTCAATGATGAAGATTGTGTTCGCTTCAGGCCTCATGTATGGTCTTTTGCTACTAGTCAAGTTCATCGTCCACCTTTCGCCGACGCTGAATGTCGTTCTATATGCTGGCCTAGGTGGGATCATCTATGGAACCTTGATTTTACTCTTCAAGGTAGTGAATGTGAAAGAGTTGAAACAGCAATTAATAAAAAAATAGGGAGACAACTATGTACGATTATCTGATTGTTGGTGCTGGTCTATCGGGGGCAATTTTTGCTCATGAGGCAACCAAGCGTGGCAAAAAAGTAAAAGTGATTGATAAACGGGACCACATTGGTGGTAATATCTATTGTGAAGAAGTTGAAGGAATCAATGTTCATAAGTACGGTGCCCACATTTTCCATACCTCAAACAAAAAGGTTTGGGATTATGTCAACCAATTTGCTGAATTTAACAACTATATCAATTCACCGGTAGCTAATTACAAGGGCAGACTCTACAATCTTCCCTTCAACATGAATACCTTCTATGCCATGTGGGGGACAAAGACTCCTCAAGAAGTCAAAAACAAGATTGCGGAGCAAACGGCGGATATGAAAGATGTTGAGCCTAAGAACTTGGAAGAACAAGCGATCAAGTTGATTGGTCTGGACATCTATGAAAAGTTGATCAAGGGCTATACGGAGAAGCAATGGGGACGTTCTGCAACAGACCTGCCTCCTTTCATCATTAAGCGCCTCCCAGTGCGTTTGACCTTTGATAATAACTACTTTAACGACCGTTACCAAGGGATTCCAATTGGTGGTTATAATGTCATCATTGAAAACATGCTGGGTGATGTAGAAGTAGAGCTTGGCGTTGATTTCTTTGCTAATCGTGAAGAACTGGAAGCTTCAGCTGAAAAAATTGTCTTCACAGGGATGATCGACCAGTACTTTGACTACAAGCATGGAGAGTTGGAATATCGTAGCCTTCGATTCGAACACGAAGTTTTGGATGAGGAAAATCATCAAGGTAATGCTGTGGTCAACTACACCGAGCGTGAAATTCCATACACTCGGATCATCGAGCACAAGCACTTTGAGTATGGGACTCAACCGAAGACGGTGATTACCCGTGAATACCCAGCTGATTGGAAACGAGGCGATGAGCCCTACTATCCAATCAATGATGAAAAGAATAATGCGATGTTTGCCAAGTACCAAGAAGAAGCATCCAAAAATGACAAGGTCATCTTCTGTGGACGCCTAGCAGACTATAAATACTACGATATGCATGTGGTTATTGAGCGTGCTCTAGAAGTCGTTGAGAAAGAATTTATTAAATGACACAAGAAAAAATTGATATCGTGGTTCTTTGGGTCGACGGAAGTGATACTGAGTTTATCCGCGAGAAACAAGCCGTGACAGGTCAAATGTCAAAAATAGACCAAGAAATCGACGGAGAGCAACGTTATCGTGATTACGGTATTTTTAATTACTGGTTTCGAATGATTGAAAAGCATGCTCCTTGGGTGAATAATGTTTATCTAATTACCAACGGGCAAAAGCCTGACTGGTTAAATTTGGAGCATCCAAAACTTAAATTGGTCACTCATAAGGAATTTATGCCTAATGAATATCTACCTACCTATAATTCAGCGGCTATTGAGCTTAATCTTCATCGGATTGAAGGATTGTCGGAGAACTATTTGTATTTCAATGATGATATGTACTTGATTAGAGATAGTCAACCTTCAGATTTTTATAAAAATGGTCAACCCAAGCTTTTAGCAGTATACGATGCTTTAGTTCCATGGTCACCATTTACGAACACTTATCACAATAACGTTGAATTAATCTATCGGCATTTTCCTAATAAGAAGGCTTTGAAATCTTCGCCTTGGAAATTCTTTAATTTCCGTTATGGTTCCTTGGTTTTGAAAAACTTGTTACTCTTGCCTTGGGGTCCGACAGGATACGTGAACCAACATTTACCTGTTCCAATGAAGAAGAGTACTTTGGCACATTTGTGGGAAATTGAGGGAGCAACATTAGATAAAACGTCACGAAATAAAATTAGAGACTATGGAGTAGACGTCAATCAATACGTTTGTTCTAATTGGCAAATTGAAAGTAATCAGTTTTATCCTATGTCTAAAAATTTCGGAGAAACAATTGGTTTAAATCAAGTGGATAAGCTGGAATCTATCTTTACAGATAGACGTAAAAAACTGCTTTGTGTCAATGATGATGGGGACTTTAGGGAAGAAAACATCATTCATTTCAAGCAAATTTTAAATGAATATTATCCTAAAAAATCAACGTATGAAAAATGAGAAGTAAAAGATGAAATACTATTTAAAAGAAGAATTTTTACACGACAATAATGCTAAAAATGCGGGAAATAAAGCACGTAATGACGTTGAAGCCATTTTAAATAAATTAGGTTATTCTCCTTTGAAAGTTTTGGTGGATGACTGGTATCAAATGAATGTTCTTAGGGCACAAATTCATAAATATAGAGCTCTCTTTAGAGCTTTCAAAGACCTAAAGAAAAATGATGAGATCATAATTCAATTTCCTTTGTTACATCATTCTTTGTTTCTTAACCATTTACTAAAAAAACTTAAAAACAGGGGTACGGACGTCTATTTTTTAGTTCATGATTTGGAAACACTGCGTTTTGTGAATGATAAAACCTTACCATTTAGGATGAAGTTACGGATGAAACTAACTGAAAGTGATACGTTCCGTAGTGTTACAGGAATTATTGCTCACAACCCGGTTATGAAATCTGTCTTAGTGGATAAAGGGGTTGTAGAAGACAAGATTGTCAGCCTTGGTATTTTTGACTATTTGATTCCAGATTTTCAAGAAAAGAGTGGCCAAACAAAAGACCAGCCGATAATTGTGGCAGGTAATTTGGCCAAGGAAAAAGCTGGTTATCTTTATACTCTTCCAGAAGCACCGTCTTATAACCTTTATGGTGTTGGCTTTGATGAGAGTAGAGCGCTTGCAAATGAAACCTACTTTGGTTCCTTCCTACCGGATGAACTTCCTGCAGCCCTTGAGGGCGGTTTTGGTCTGGTCTGGGATGGAGATAGCGTTGAGACCTGTAGTGGCTTTTTTGGAGAATACCTCCGTTACAACAACTCCCACAAGGCGTCGCTTTATCTAGCATCGGGCTTCCCGCTTGTCGTGTGGAAACAGTCAGCCTTGTCTCATTTTGTGCTTGAGAAGGGCTGCGGGATTGCAGTAGAGTCTCTCCATGATTTGAAGGAGACAATCGACAATCTTTCAGATGCTGATTACCAAGACTTGGTGGACAATGCCAAGCGTGTTGGTCAGGAAATCCGAGATGGTCACTACTTAAAGACGGCGTTAAATCATTTAGCATAAGATCAAAAGAAGTCAGACGGACTTCTTTTTTAGTTTTTCAAAAAAATATCACTAATTTTAAAAATTCGCCGTATAAAACTTTTCATCGCTGAAACCGTGTGGTAAAATGATTAACGTATAAAATTTGTATAAAGGGAAGTTTATATGAAAAAGAAAGATCTTATTTTTTATGCCGGAGCGGCAGTCTTGATGGCTGTATCTGCTCAGGGAGTCAGTGCAGATGAGCTGGTTTCAAAAGAAGTCGCTACTACTGAAGGCAATCAAGTCCAAGCTGAAACAGCGCCAGAAGTAGCAACTACTGAAAAGTCAGTCGCACCAGTCGCAAGCAACTACACAGCACCAGCAAATGTGACCGAACCAGCTGTGGTACCTGTAAGCAAGACCACTGCTTCAGAAAGTGTGACCCCATCTGTAGAGAAGACTACGGAAGCATCGACTACTGAGAAAGAAGAAACTCCTCTTCCGTCTGATACAGGAAGGACGACCTTCTTTAACACAGGTGCTCACGCTCCTGCTGGTCGCTCGACGGATGTGGCCGTTCAACCAAAATCATTCGTTGATGTGAGTAGCCACAACGGAGATATTAGTATTGGCGACTACCGTACCCTAGCTAATAAGGGCGTGGGTGGTGTCGTTGTCAAATTGACAGAAGATACTTGGTACAAGAACCCGAATGCGGAGAACCAAATTCGCAATGCGCAAGCAGCTGGTCTGCAAGTATCGACCTACCACTTCTCTCGCTATACTTCTGAAGAAGCAGCGCGTGCAGAAGCACGGTTCTATATCGCAGCGGCGCAACGCTTGAATCTTCCAAAGAACACCCTCATGGTCAATGACTTTGAGGATGCCAAGATGCAGTCAAACATCAACCGCACCACCCAAGCTTGGGCTGACGAAATGCGTAAAAATGGCTACACCAACTTGATGTTCTACACCAGTGCCAGCTGGTTGGATGAAAACAATCTTCGCAAGAAAGGTCCAGTCAACACCGCTCAATTTGGCCTTCAGAATTTCTGGGTTGCGCAATATCCTTCTCCAAAACTGTCTGTAAACGATGCGAAAAGCTTGCGTTACAATGGGAAAGCTGGCGCTTGGCAGTTCACTTCTCAAGCGGAATTGCTTCCAGGAAAACACCTCTTTGACCACAGTGTGGACTATACAGGTCGCTTTACAGCGAACGCAAAACCCGCAGCTGACCCGACAGAAGGCAGCTTAAGTGGGAAAATTGACATTGTCAATAACGATACCATGGCGGGACGCTTTGACGTTGTCATCTCAAATGTTAAGGCGCCAAATGGAGTTCGAACAGTTTCTGTACCAATCTGGTCAGAAACAGGTGGTCAAGATGACCTTGTTTGGTACACAGCCAACCGTCAAGCAAATGGGACCTATACCGTCAATGTAAAAGCAGCGGACCATAAAAACTCAACCGGTCTTTACAATGTCCACCTTTACTATGTTCAAAACAATGGGCAATTGACAGGTGTTGGCGGAACCTCGACTCAAGTATTCATTAGTAAGGCACCTGAGCAGTTAAAACCTAAAGCAAGTTTTACTATTGAAAATAATAATGCTAAATCAGGGACTTTCGACGCTGTGATCACTAATATCACAGCACCACTAGGTGTTAAGGAAGTTTTAGTCCCATCATGGAGTCTAGAAAATGGACAAGATGATCTTATCTGGCACAAGGCAACTAAGCAAACTGATGGTAGCTATCGCGTAACGATTAAGGCAAGTGAGCATAAGGGCGATAAAGGAAACTATCGTGCCGATGCTTACATCGTCGACAACTCTAACAATCGTCATTATATTTCTGAAAAAGTAGTTTCGGTTGATTACGTTCGACCAAGTGGAGTTCTGACGATTGAAAACAATAACCCAGTAGCAGGTACCTTTGATGCGGTTGTTAGTAATATTGTTGCACCGACTGGTCTAAAAGAAGTTCTAGTTCCATCATGGAGTTTGGTTGGTGGCCAAGATGACCTCATTTGGCACAAGGCAACGCGTCAAGCAGATGGTTCTTATCGTGTGACTATCAAAGCAACGGATCATAAGGATTCAACTGGTAATTACCGTGCTGATGCCTACATTGTAGATGATTCCAACAATCGTCATTATATTTCTGAAAAAGTAGTTGACGTTCGTCAATCACGCCCAACTGCTTCATTAACGATCGAAAACAATAATGTTTCAACTGGTAGTTTTGATGCGGTTATTCGTAATGTGGTGGCACCGACTGGTGTAAAGGAAATCTTAGTTCCATCATGGAGCCTTGAAAACGGACAGGATGATCTTGTATGGCACAAGGCAAATCGTCAAGCAGATGGAAGTTATCGAGTGACTATTAAAGCGAGTGATCATAAAAACTCACTAGGGAATTATCGTGCAGACCTTTATGTCGTTGATAATGATAACAACCGTCATTATGTTACTGAAACAGTTGTAACCGTTAAGCATGATAAACCAACGGGAATCATTTCGGTTGTCAACAACAACAAGGATACAGGTACCTTTGATGTCATCATCAAGGATGTCTATAGCCCTAAAGGGGTGCAGACTGTGCAAGTTCCTACTTGGTCTGATAAGGATGGCCAAGACGATATTCGCTGGTATGAAGCAACACGCCAAGCGAACGGAGACTACAAGGTATCTGTAAAAGCGAGCGATCACAAGAACTCTACTGGTAAGTACCATGTTCACCTTTATTACATTCAAGATGATGGTTCTCGCGTAGGTGTTGGCACCGCGACTACAGATGTGGAATTCCGAAATGCCATGACCAAGACGCAAGCTGCTATCAAGAATGTCAATGCAACGAACGGGACTTATACAGTAGCTGTAGATCAAGCCCCTCAAGGTCGTCAGATTAAGAATATTCGTGTCGCAGCTTGGTCTAAAGCTCATCAAGAAAATCTTTACTGGTATTCCGCAACGCCGACAGGTATGCACACAGAGATCACTGTCTCTGCCAATAATCACGGTAATGAAGCGGGCAACTATACCACTCACGTCTATGTGGACTACAAAGATGGGGGAGTTGAAGGTTTTAACCTCGGTCAGACAGCCTTGACTCCACGAAATCAAAAGGTGAATCCACAAACAACCTATTATTCTCAACGTGATCCTCGTTGGGCTGGGAAATATTACGGTGTGAGCAATGTCGATCAGTCAGGTTGTGTGCCAACCTCTCTTGCCATGACCTTCACAGATATTCTTGGCAGAACTGTTTTGCCAACAACAGTGGCTGATTATCTCTACAACAATACTGATTCATTTAACAAAGGTGAAGCAGGAACAGATTCTGATGGGATTGTAGCTGCCACTCGTAACTGGGGCTTGAAGAGCCAATTGATTAATGGAGCTGGAAGCATTGCAGAAGCCCTCATGGCTGGCAAGCATGTACTTGCTGCGGTAGGCAATAGCCAATTTACTAGCGATCCTTATACCCATGAGTTGGTCTTGCATGGTTATGACAATGGAAGAACCTATGTACGCGATCCATATAATAGCGGCAACAACGGCTGGTACTCTATCAATTATCTTCACTCTATTAAGAGTAAGGATCCGATGGATAACAAGCTTGGAGCACCTTTCTTCTCTATTTTTGCATAAGCTGATCAGAAGGCCAAATTGGCCTTCTGTTTTCTTTAAAAACAGGATAAAATCTTCTAATGATATTGTTTCTTGATCCGGCGGTTTGTGCTATAATACTACTATGTGGGTACAATCCGTAAAAAAATTGTAAGGGAAGATACATGAAAAAGAAAGATCTTATTTTTTATGCTGGGACAGCCGTTTTGTTGGCTTTTTCGACACAACAAGTCAAAGCCGATGAGCAACATGCGTCCGATCAAACACCAGAAAAAACATCAGCTGTCGTTGCAACAACAACTTCATCAGAAGCTCAGAATACTGTAAGCGAAGGAGTGGGAGTTGAGAAAGGTATTCAGACAGAAAATGCTGTTGGAGTAGAGACAGCACCTAATACACCGACTCTTAGCAATAACCAGTCTTCTGACAAGGATACTAGCGACAAGGTTGTATCAGAGCATCCAGTACCTGCCGTGGTAGCTAGTCGTGCTCCCTACGGCGCACGGGCACGAGTGATAGAAGCAGAAGATAATAGTATACCAACAGAAAAAGTACAGAAACCGAGTGGTACTCTCTCAATTGAAAACAATGATCAAACTACCGGTGCATTTGATGCAGTTGTCAGCAATATCATATCCCCAGAAGGTGTGAAAGAGGTTTTGGTACCATCATGGAGTCTTGAAAATGGTCAAGATGATCTTATTTGGCATAAGGCTACTAAGCAAACTGATGGTAGCTATCGCGTAACGATTAAGGCGAGTGAGCATAAAGGGAATAAAGGAGACTACCGTGCCGATGCATACGTCGTTGATAACTCTGGTAAACGCCACTATATCGCTGAACAAGTAGTTTCGGTTGATTACGTTCGACCAAGTGGTGTTCTGACGATTGAAAACAATAACCCAGTAGCAGGCACCTTTGATGCGGTTGTTAGCAAAATTGTTGCACCGACTGGTCTAAAAGAGGTTTTAGTTCCATCATGGAGTTTGGTTGGTGGTCAAGATGACCTTATCTGGCACAAGGCAACTCTCCAAGCTGATGGCTCTTATCGTGTAACTATTAAAGCGAGCGATCATAAGAACGATAGTGGGAAATACAACGTTCATGTACATTTCATTGATGCCGATAATCATCGACGTTATGTGACAGAGGCAATTACAGAAGTTCATCAGGTCAAACCAAGTGGCACAGTAACGATTGAGAATAACAATACTGAGAAAGGTACTTTTGATGCCGTTATTCGCAATGTAGTCGCTCCAACTGGTTTGAAAGAAGTTTTAGTCCCTACTTGGTCTAACAAAAATGGTCAGGACGATTTGATTTGGCATAAGGCAGTGCGTCAAAGTGATGGCAGCTACCGTGCAACCATTAAAGCATCTGATCATAAGAATGACATAGGTGAATTTAATGTTCATATTTACTACGTAGATCAAAATAATCAAAAAGCCTACATCACAGAGACTACGACAGAAGTACGTGAAGTCAAACCAAGTGGCACTGTCACAATTGAGAACAACAATACTGTAACAGGCACCTTTGATGCCGTTATTCGTAATGTTGTAGCTCCAACTGGTTTGAAAGAAGTTCTGATCCCAACATGGTCAGATTCAAACGGGCCTGATGACCTGGTATGGCATAAAGCAGTCCTTCAAAGTGATGGCAGCTACCGTGCGACCATTAAAGCCTCAGATCATAAAAATGAGGATGGTAAGTACAATGTCCATGTTTATTACGTAGATCAAAATAATCAACGAAGCTATATTACAGAAACTACGACAGAAGTGCGTCAAGCCCGCCGTTCTGGTACGATCCTAATCCAAAACAACAACAAGGATACAGGTACCTTTGACGTCATCATTAAGGATGTCTACAATCCTAAAGGTGTGCGAACTGTGCAAGTCCCAACTTGGTCGGATAAGGACGGCCAAGACGATATCCGCTGGTATGAAGCAACTCGTCAAGCGAACGGAGACTACAAGGTATCTGTTAAAGCCAGCGATCACAAGAACTCTACTGGTAAGTACCATATCCACCTCTACTACATCCAAAATGATGGCTCTCGTGTGGGTGTTGGTACCACGACGACAGAAGTCGAATTCCGAAATGCTAAGACAAAGACACAAACAGGGATCAAGAATGTTAATTCTGGTGCTGGAACCTTTACGGTAACGGTGGATCAAGCGCCTCAGGGACGTCGGATTAAGAACATCCGTGTCGCTGCGTGGTCTCAAGCTCATCAGGAAAATCTCTTCTGGTATTCAACAGCACCTTCTGGTATGCACACAGAAGTGCAGGTCTCTGCAGCAAATCACCAGTACCAATCAGGTAACTATACCACCCACGTCTATGTGGACTATGTCGATGGTGGCGTTGAAGGCTTTAACCTGGGTCAAACAGCCCTTCATCCTCGTGCGACAGTAGATCAAACTGCTTTTAATCCTCGTGTAACGAATGGGCAACGGGACCGTGTCTTACGGGCAGCAGCTAGTCTAGTGGGCGTTCGTGGCGGCACTGCAGCTCACCATCAATTGGTCAATGATTACAACAGTGTCAAACCACTTCCAGTTGGTTATGCAGTGAAGACGACCGATGACTGGTGTGATATCTTTGTCACAACAGTCTTCCAGCGGGAAGGTTTGAGCGGTTTGATTGGTCGTGAATGTGGAGTCGAACGTCACATCCAGATCTTCAAACGCTTGGGCATCTGGAATGAAGATGGTACCACTACACCAAAAGCAGGGGACATCATCACCTTTAACTGGGATCAAAATAGCCAACAAAACAATGGCTTTGCGGATCACATCGGAATTGTCGAAAGCGTCTCAAACGGAATCATTCATACCATTGAAGGAAACTCCAACAACCAAGTCCGTCGCAATACCTACCGAATCGGACATGGCAATATCCGTGGATTTGCAACTCCTCGCTATCAATAAAAAAAAGAAGCCGCAGGCTTCTTTTCTTATTTTTTCAACCCTTCTTCGAAACTCTTGGAAGGGGCCTCGACTTGGATGGTTTCAAGGGTTAATGGATTGGTGAAGGTCAAGCGGTGAGCATGGAGCATGAGTCGCTCTCCGCGTGCAGGGTTATAGAGAGGATCCCCGACAATCGGGTGGCCATGATGGGAGAGATGAACCCGGATCTGATGGGTACGCCCCGTTTTGAGCTGGCATTTGACCAGGCTGTTTCGTCCGATTTTTTTCAGTTGCGTCACCTGAGTTTCTGCATACTGTCCCTTGCGTGGATCGACCAGGCGCTTGCGCCGATCGTGGCGATCGCGTCCGATTTTATCCTTGTAGACGATAGTTTTTTGTGCTAAGCTGCCTTGGATAAAGGCCCAGTACTCGCGTTGGATGTTTTTATCTTCTAAAATGCGGTTGAGAATGGGCAGGATAAAAGGATTTTTGGCAAATAAAATCGCTCCGCTGGTTTCCTTGTCTAAGCGGTGCACGACGTAGCAGGTAGATCCAACATAGCTGGAAACATGGTTGAGAAGAGCAATTTCTGTCGGCTCATTGGCATGGGTTTTCATACCTTCGGGCTTATTGACGATGATGACATGCTCATCCTGATAGAGTTCTTCGACCAGACTCGGGTCTCCGGCTGGGAGCTCTTTTTCAGGGTAATCGTCCGCGTCAAAGATCAGCTGGATCTGGTCTCCTTTTTGAACGGGGCTCTGCCAGTTGATGGTCTCGCCATTGACCAAGACGTGCTTCTTGACTCGTAAAAAATGCCGGATCTTACGGGGGATGAGGAAGTAGTCTTCAAGGAGCTCTTTCACAGTCATCTGGGGAAAGGATTGTGGAATGGTAAATTGATAGTTCATGACCCTATTGTAGCAAAATCTAAGCTTAAAGAAAACTAAATAAGAAATAGCGAGGAGCTATCTTTTCTTGCTAGGACAAGGATAAGGTGTTACAATAACAGGTATGAATAGAATAAAAGAATTATTTGAAAACCTGATCACTTTTTTTAGAAAGGATCATCTGCCCAAAGCGGTGGCAGAAGAAGTGCCAGACACAGAACTACCGGAAGAGACAGTAGAGCCGACCTATAGTCGCTCAGGCAAGCATAGAAGCAAGCCTCTCTCTCAACACCCCTTCCGTCGTTTTTGGCGCAGATTCCATTTGACCAAGATTCTCCTGATCATTGGGCTAGGCTTTAGCCTCTTGACAGGGGGCTATCTTTTCTACCTTGCTAAGACGACCAACGTCAAGGATTTGCAGAATGCACTGAAGGCGACCACCATTATCTATGATAAGAATGGGGACCAGGCGGGAAGTTTGACCGGGCAAAAAGGAACCTATGTCGAACTCGATGCCATTAGTGAGAATCTGCAAAATGCCGTGGTCGCAACAGAAGACCGGAGCTTTTACAAGAATAGCGGGATCAACTATGGTCGCTTCTTCTTAGCGATTTTGACCCTGGGTCGCTCAGGTGGTGGGTCGACCATCACCCAGCAGCTAGCCAAGAATGCTTACCTGTCTCAGGACCAGACGGTAGAGCGCAAGGCCAAGGAATTCTTCCTAGCGCTTGAAATCAATAAGAAATACAGTAAAAAAGAGATCCTCACCATGTACCTCAACAATGCCTATTTTGGAAATGGGGTTTGGGGTATTGAGGATGCTTCCAAGAAGTATTTTGGGGTTTCAGCCAGTCAATTAAGTCTGGATCAGTCTGCGGTTCTCGCAGGTATGCTCAAGGGACCGGAAATCTATAACCCGCTCTATTCGGTAGAGAATGCGACCAATCGCCGCAATACGGTCCTCCAAAATATGGTGGCGGCTGGCTATATTGACCAGAAAACGGCTGATCAGTCGGCTGCTGTGGATATCCATGGACAGCTGGTCGATGCCTATGAAGGCAAGTCAGAGGATTACCGCTACCCATCCTATTTTGATGCGGTCATCAATGAAGCGGTCAATGAATATGGCCTGACCGAAGAAGACATTGTCAAAAATGGCTACCGGATCTACACCGAGCTGGATCAGAATTACCAAGCAAGCATGCAGGTGATCTATGACAATACGGCCCTCTTCCCAGTAGCGGAAGACGGCACGCGCGCAGAGTCTGGTAGTGTCGCCCTCGATCCTAAGACCGGAGGGGTTCGGGCTCTCGTAGGGCGTGTCGGAAGCGATCAAAATCCAGGTTTCCGTACCTACAACTACGCTACCCAGGCTGCCCGTAGTCCAGGATCAACCATCAAACCTTTGGTTGTCTATAGCCCAGCTGTTGCTGAAGGTTGGTCGACCAATAAGGAATTGGACAATAGTACCACCCAATATGGAAGCTATGAGGTTAATAACTATGCGGGAATCCAGTCTAGCCCAACGGTACCGATGTACCAGGCCTTGGCAGAATCCCTTAACCTTCCAGCCGTAGCGACGGCTAATGATTTGGGTCTCGATACGGTCTTTGAGTACGGGAAAAAATTCGGCCTCAACATGGACAAGGTGGAAAAATCGCTTGCAGTTGCCTTGGGAGCTGGTGTGACGACCAATCCGATGCAGATGGCCCAAGCTTATGGAACCTTTGCCAATGGAGGGGTCATGAATGATGCCCACCTCATTACCAAGATCGAAAATGCCAGTGGCCAAGTGGTCAAGAGCCACAGCCAGAAATCAACCCGAGTGCTTAGTGGTTCAACGACAGATAAGATGACCAATATGATGCTTGGTACCTTCAGTAATGGTACAGGGGTTAACGCTGCGCCTTATGGCTATACCATGGCAGGGAAAACCGGTACGACAGAGACCAGCTTTAACAAGGACCTCTCTGGAGACCAATGGGTGATCGGCTACACACCAGATGTGGTCATCAGTCAATGGCTTGGTTTCCCAACGACCGATGAAAATCACTACCTGACGGACAGTAGTGCTGGAACGGCGTCCGAGATCTTCCGTAATGTTGCCAATAGTGTTCTGCCTTATACAGACGGTACTCAGTTTGACTCGGTGAAGAACTCTTATGCTGAAAACGGCATTGCACCAGTTGGAGAAGAAACGACAGAAACAGACAGCAAAGAAGACAAAGGTTTCTTTGAGGATGTCAAAGAAAAAGCGTCGAATATGGTCGATAATGCGAAGAAAGCAATCGACGAGGCCGATATCCCAGGAAAAGCGAAAAACGCTTGGGATACCTTCAAAGGCTGGCTTGGTTTCTAATCAAAAAACGATTCAGAAGAATTTCTGAATCGTTTTTTGCAGATTGAAGACAAAGTCTTCTTAGAAACTTTCCTTAGGTGAGTACGGACGTCAGCGAACTTCGAAGAAGTTCCATGACTTAGTTTTGGACCTAAGGTTCCAAAACTCCCGAGTGCTAGAAACAATAGTGTTTCTAGCACTTTTCTCACAGCGGAAAGTTTCTGTTGAAATGATCCTAATAGTATTAATTATTTTAATTTTTCAACGTTACTTAGATTGTTTTATGTAAAATGCAATTTGTCTATATTCTAAAAAGATCCATTCAGAAGGATTTCTGAATAGACCTTTGTTTAGAGTTCGCTATCTGACAAGCTAAAGGTATCGCCGTGTTGGAGATCCCCGTACTGGTAGCCCCGTTTGAACCAGCGCATGCGCTGTTCTGAAGTTCCGTGGGTAAAGCTATCTGGTACCGAGTAGCCGTAGGCTTGCTCTTGGAGAGTGTCATCCCCGACTGCATGGGCTGCATTCATGGCTTCTTCGATATCGCCGATATCTAGAAGGTTTCGGTCTTGAATGGAGCGGGCCCAGACACCGGCTAGATAATCAGCTTGTAGCTCAATGCGGACACTGATGGCATTTCGTTCCTTTTCAGAAAGACCTTGTTGCATCCGATGGTATTTACCAAGGATTCCCAGCTCATTTTGCACGTGGTGGCCGACTTCGTGAGCGATCACGTAGGCCATGGCGAAGTCCCCGCTAGCCTTGTATTTGGTTGTTAATTCCTTGTAGAAGCTCATATCCAAATAAATCTTTTTGTCGGTCGGACAGTAGAAGGGACCAGCCGATGCTTGCCCAACCCCACAGCCTGTCTGTGTCCGTCCGGTATAGAAGACTAGTTTGGGCTCATGGTAAGTACGTCCTTCAGCTTGAAAGACCTTGTGCCAATGATCTTCTGTTGTTCCAAGGACCTTGCTGACGAACTCGGCATCTGCATCGTCGACATGGGTCTTGTTGGTGCGCGTGACTTGGGTGGACTGGTAAGGTTGGGAAGAAGTCCCATTTCCAAAGAGACCCCCAAGGCTAGCGCCACCACCTCCTAGAAGAACCAGAAGAAGGATGAGGACGATCTTACTTTTGAAGCTCCCCGGCGATAGTAAGATCTGTAAAATGCCTCCGCCAAGATTACTATTGCCTGAAGACTGGGAGTAGCTTTGCCCTCGACGGTCTTCGATATTTCTACTTTCTTTTAGGTTATCACTTTTCATATTCGTCTCCTTTTGTTTTATTTTACCAAAAATGAGGAAAAAACCAGAGTGATAACGCTTTAGATTTGCTTTTTTCTTGACAGGAGATTTTCTGTTCTTGTCAAAACGTGGAAAACTTGCTATAATGGGATGAACGGAGGCGTTATGGCATTAAAAAAAGCAAGTCTAGCGTGTACGGTTTGTGGGTCACGCAATTACTCCATTAAGTTGAGTGGGACGCCAAAACCAACACGTCTAGAAGTCAATAAATTCTGCAAGCATTGCAGCAAGTATACCATCCATAAAGAAACACGATAGGAGAGAGTTGTGAAATTCATTAAAGATATTTTCGTCTTACTAAAAGATACAACTTGGCCAAATCGCAAGGAAAGATGGAAAAACTTTATCTCAGTGATTGAGTACACCGCTTTCTTTGTTGCATTGATTTATTTGTTTGACAAAGTCATTGCACGTGGCCTATTGCACATGATCAATTTCTTTTAAGAAAAGAAGCCAGGTGGGATCCCCAGGGTCCCACTTTTTGCGGTTTTTTCTTAAAAATAAATCAGCAAACCTCTTTGAATTCCTGCAAAATGTGGTATAATGAAGCTAGGGAAAGGAAAGCCAAGAGGCTTTTTTTAGTATGTTCACAAAAGCTCGAGCAGGCTAAACAGAAAGAAAGGATGCCCAAATGGACAGTTTTGATAAAGGCTGGTTTGTACTACAAACCTACTCAGGATATGAAAACAAGGTAAAAGAGAATCTTTTGCAACGTGCGCAAACTTACAATATGTTAGAAAACATCTTGCGCGTAGAGATTCCAACTCAAACCGTACAAGTTGAGAAAAACGGTAAAACCAAAGAAATCGAAGAAAACCGCTTCCCAGGTTATGTCTTGGTTGAAATGGTCATGACAGATGAAGCTTGGTTTGTCGTTCGGAATACACCGAACGTTACTGGTTTCGTCGGATCACACGGGAACCGTTCAAAACCAACTCCATTATTGGAAGAAGAAATCCGCAGCATCTTGCTCTCTATGGGTCAAACCGTTCAAGAGTTTGATTTGGATGTCAAGGTGGGCGATACGGTTCGTATCATCGACGGTGCCTTCACAGACTATACTGGTAAGATCACTGAAATTGATAACAACAAGGTGAAAATGGTCATTTCTATGTTCGGTAACGATACGGTTGCAGAAGTGAATTTGAACCAAATTGCTGAATTGTAAGAAAAATAGAACCCTCCAAGAAAAACTTGGAGGGTTCTTTGTATGGATCGTTATTGATTTTTATCCAGGCCAGTGATCTTTTTTTAACTGCTTGGTTTCTGCAGCAGACGTAACATTGAAGATCTTATTTCCTTGTGTAGAAAAGCTAGATTCATCTCCGTTGCTATCTTTATAGACATAGCTGGTCCCATTTTCTGAACGCATAATGGTATAGGGTTTTCCGAGACGTTCGAGGGCCGTTTTTGGTGTATCGGATTTGGAAATGCTGCTAGTAGACTGGTGGTTGGCATCGCCCCCTCTTAGTCGGAAGGTGATATCTGTTAACACATTATTGCGGAAGAAAGCCATGATATCGCCATTGTCTGTTGCCCAAACATTGACCCCATCGCCAGGATTCGCACTGTCTGTGCTACTTACGGGTTGACCAAAGGCCGCAACTACGTCATCGTAACTGCTTCTTTCTTTTGGCCCACCAACCTCTTGTCCATCTTCGGTTCTTAATACAAAACCGGTGGTAGGGTGGAGGTTCTTGAGCTTTTCGATCTCAGGAATGGATGCAGCTCCTGGCACATATTGGAGAGATGCGCCATCATCTGGATCCAAGCTGAAGCGACCTGAAAAATCATCTGAGCTAGTGCTGTCTGAAGAAGTGCTAGACGATCTACTAGATGATGCTTTGGTAGAAGATTGTTTGATCGGTTTTCTAGAGCTAGAAGCTGTTTTTGCTGGTTGCGCAGAATTGGCAGGTGAGCAAGCGGCTAGTGTCACTAGTGAAAGAAGGCCGATCGTAAAGAAACGAATGTTTTTCATAAATACCCTTTCTAATGTGCTTCGCCGATCAGGCGAGGTTTTATTATATCAATAATCAAGGAATGGAGCAAATGGCAACAAAAAAACCCCCTATTGCTAGGGGAATTTTTAAAAGATAAAAGATGATAAAAAATTTTATTATCAAGGCGGTAGACGGATTTGAACCGACGATCAAGCTTTTGCAGAGCCGTGCCTTACCACTTGGCTATACCGCCATAACATATAATATTGTAACCTAAAAATAAAGATAGGTCAAGAAAAACTTTTTACGTCAAACAACTTTAGAAAACCATTTCATCGTAGGGATTGAAAAAATCTCTCAAATAGCTTGCGAATTCTAGTGATTTCTGCTATACTTATAGAGTTGTCTAAGACAGCAAATACTCATCTCGGATCCATTGTGGCACCGTTGCCCTTGTGGTCGTGCTGCAAGTTGACGTCTGAGAGAGGAGAAAAAAACAAAAAAGGAGAAACTACTCATGGCAGTAATTTCAATGAAACAACTTCTTGAGGCTGGTGTACACTTCGGTCACCAAACTCGTCGCTGGAACCCTAAGATGGCTAAGTACATCTTCACAGAACGTAACGGAATCCACGTTATCGACTTGCAACAAACTGTAAAATATGCAGACCAAGCATACGACTTCATGCGTGATGCAGCTGCAAATGATGCAGTGATCTTGTTCGTAGGTACTAAGAAACAAGCTGCTGATGCTGTTGCAGAAGAAGCTGTTCGTGCAGGTCAATACTTCATCAACCACCGTTGGTTGGGTGGAACTCTTACTAACTGGGGAACAATCCAAAAACGTATCGCTCGTTTGAAAGAAATCAAACGCATGGAAGAAGATGGAACTTTTGAAGTTCTTCCTAAGAAAGAAGTTGCATTGTTGAACAAACAACGCGCTCGTCTTGAAAAATTCTTGGGCGGTATCGAAGACATGCCTCGTATCCCAGACGTAATGTACGTTGTGGATCCACATAAAGAACAAATCGCTGTTAAAGAAGCTAAGAAATTGGGTATCCCAGTTGTAGCGATGGTCGACACAAACACTGACCCAGATGATATCGATGTTATCATCCCAGCGAACGATGACGCTATCCGCGCTGTTAAATTGATCACTGCGAAAATGGCTGACGCTGTTATCGAAGGACGTCAAGGTGAAGACAGTGTTGCTACAGTAGAAGCTGAATTGGCAGCTACTGAAGGTCAAGCTGATTCAATCGAAGAAATCGTTGAAGTTGTAGAAGGCGACAACGCTTAATTTCATTCAATAAGTAACGAACCTAAGAGGGCAGGGCTCAGCCCGACCCTCTTATTTTATTAAAAAATATAGGAGAACAAAAATGGCAGAAATTACAGCTAAGCTTGTAAAAGAATTGCGTGAAAAATCTGGTGCCGGTGTCATGGACGCTAAAAAGGCATTGGTTGAAGTTGAAGGTGATATCGAAAAAGCGATCGAATTGCTTCGCGAAAAAGGTATGGCTAAAGCAGCTAAGAAAGCTGACCGTGTTGCCGCTGAAGGTTTGACTGGTGTTTATGTCAACGGTAATGTTGCAGCAGTTGTTGAAGTGAATGCTGAAACTGACTTCGTTGCGAAAAACGCTCAATTCGTTGAATTGGTAAACGCAACAGCGAAAGTGATCGCTGAAGGTAAACCAGCTAACAACGAAGAAGCTCTTGCTTTGACAATGCCTTCAGGTGAAACTCTTGAAGCTGCATACGTATCTGCAACAGCTACAATCGGTGAAAAAATTTCATTCCGTCGTTTTGCTTTGCTTGAAAAAACAGATGCACAACACTTCGGTGCTTACCAACACAACGGTGGACGTATCGGTGTTATCTCTGTGATCGAAGGTGGAGACGAAGCACTTGCTAAACAAATCTCAATGCACATCGCTGCAATGAAACCAACTGTTCTTTCATACAAAGAATTGGATGAACAATTCGTGAAAGATGAATTGGCACAATTGAACCACGTCATCGACCAAGATAACGAAAGCCGTGCAATGGTTGGTAAACCAGCTCTTCCACACTTGAAATTCGGTTCAAAAGCACAATTGACTGACGAAGTGGTTGCTCAAGCTGAAGAAGATATCAAAGCTGAATTGGCAGCTGAAGGTAAACCAGAAAAAATCTGGGATAAAATCATCCCAGGTAAAATGGATCGCTTCTTCTTGGACAACACAAAAGTTGACCAAGCCTACACTCTTCTTGCACAAGTCTACATCATGGATGACAGCAAGACAGTTGAAGCTTACCTTGAATCAGTAAATGCTTCAGTTATCGAATTCGTTCGTTTTGAAGTTGGTGAAGGTATTGAAAAAGCTTCAAATGACTTTGAAGCAGAAGTTGCAGCTACAATGGCAGCAGCTCTTAACAACTAAGAATAAAAAATAAGAGGTTTCGAAGGAAACCTCTTTTTTGTAAGATAAATTCATCTAAATAACTCACCTAAGGAAAGATTCAGAGAAAATATTATGTGAACTGATATCATGGGCTCATTCTTTTGCTTAATGTGCGAAGGTATCGATTCCTAGAAGCAGAGACAGGGTTCCCATGATGAGGCCGGCTAGTATCACTCCGAGCATGACTGCGAGGCTACTGCGTTTGATGTCCCAGTCAAGGATAGAAGCTGCAAGAGCTCCGGTCCAGGCACCAGTTCCTGGTAAAGGAATGCCGACGAATAGGAGTAGGGCCCAGAAAATTCCCTTGTCTCCTGCAGCTTTTTCTAATTTCTGTCCGCCTCGATGGCCTTTATTGAGACACCAGCTAAAAAAGCCTCCGATAATTGGTTTTTTTGCCCCCCAAGTAAGAATATGGCGGGCGAAGAAGAAGATCAGAGGGACGGGGAGAAGATTTCCGATCACTCCGATCAGGAGCGCTGTCCATAAGGGAATACCATTTGCAATGGCAAAAGGGATGGCTCCACGCAATTCAACAAGGGGCACCATGGAGATCAGGAAGGTAAAGATATATTTCATTAGTCAAGCCTTTCGATTAGTCTTCTTCATTCTATCGTATCTTCCTTCAATTGACAACTATTCCAGCTTTGGAATGAACTTTTTAAATCTTTTATCTTGACTTTCTGGTGGAGGAAGCATATAATAGAGACATAGTTAATTAGAATCATTATAAAAAAGGAGAAACGATATGACAACTATGAAACATGAAGCAGCTACTGATGTAGCAACTTTTGCACCTTCTAATAAAGAAACTCTTCCAGAAACAAAAGCCCTCTTGAACCAAGTCGTAGCAGATCTCTACGTCGCTCACATTGCCCTTCACCAAGTACACTGGTATATGCGTGGACGTGGCTTTATGGTTTGGCATCCAAAGATGGACGAATACATGGACAGCTTGGATGCAACCTTGGATGAAGTGAGCGAACGCTTGATCACTCTTGGTGGCGCGCCATATTCTAGCATGACTGAATTTTTGGAACACAGCAATATTGAAGAACGCCGTGGAACATTTACGAAAAATGTAGAAGAAAGCTTGACACGTGCTCTTGAAATCTTCCATTACCTTGACGGCCTTTACCAAAAAGCTTTGGATGTTACCGACGCTGAAGGCGACGATGTAACCAACGATATCTTTGTTGGGGCTAAAGCAGAACTTGAAAAGAACATTTGGATGGTGGCAGCTGAACTTGGTCAAGAACCAGGATTATAAGATCATAAAAAAAATAGAAGCCATTGGCTTCTATTTTTTTGGTGTTTTTTCTAGTGGGAAAAATTAGTAGAAATTTATTTAGGAAGGATAAATCCATTCGATGTGAGGTGCGCGTTCTTTAATTTGCTTTTGTATTGTATTAAAATCGGCTCCTTCTGCATTTGAAAAATTCACCTTGTCGAGTAGTTTGTCCTTCTTATCATAAAAATAAAGAAAGCGATCTGTATAAGTAACATCGTTAGCGGAGCTAGTCTTTATTTTGTATTCTATTTTATGGATGTCGCTATATTTCATCTGTAACTGGTTTCGATATGCATTTCCAATAGTATAGATAGCATCATCAGTGATAGTGAGGAGGGGAGGCTCAATTGCTGTCATCCCATTGTAGCAGGCGATAAGTAAGAAGGAAGCGATAGAAAATCCGGTGAATACAAGAAAAAGAAAAAGAAAATCATCATTATTTCTTGAACTTGAAAGCTGAGAGGCTTCGGTATTCCTTGCGGACGTGATTTGATTCTGGGTTGAAGAGTAGTGAAGTTCTTGCCTTGAACTAGAGAAGGTCCCTTGGGGAGTTGATTTTACTTGAGAACCTGATTGGATTGCTTGAAATAGAAAAATTAAAATCATCACGATTATAGGAACGATAGAATAGGAATAAGAAATTTTTTCTTTTTTATATTCTATTTTTTCACTCATAGGTAAACCTCATTTTTTTACATTAGTTGAACCATTTTATCATATTTTTATTACGGGTAGGTAACAAATAAAGCTTGTTTGTACTAATTAAAGGAATTCTTAATCTAACTATAGTTGGAGCGAAATTGGGGCCTATCGCTCCTCTTTTTTTGGTATAGTTAATATGTGATTTTCTGTAAGCGTTCGCAGATATAAGAAAGCGCTTACAAATTGAATAATTAATCCTAAGAGGAGGTTTTTATGGGAAAGTCTTTTTTTGAAAAGCGTCCTGTTTTTAGTATTCGTAAGCTCTCAGTTGGAGCTTGTTCTGTTGTGATTGGGCTTTCTGCCTTGGGTCTTTCAAGGGTCCATGCGGAAGAAAAGCCAGCCCTCGAAAGTGAACCGACTTCGTTGGAGACACCAAGTGTTATGACGGAAAACTCAGAAGCGGAAGTTCCTGGAGCTGTTGCAAGGGTTTCAGAAGCTCCAGCTGTCATCACCCCTACCGGAGCTGAGGAAAAGCCGGCGCCTCAAGGCGAAGGCCAGCCCATTTCAGCTTCATCTGAGCGTGCTACAGGAACGGAAGAAACAGCAGCTCCAGATCAAAATCGTGTAGCGGAGGATATTGTGCAAGATCGAGAACGTGATTTTAATAAAGATTGGTATTTTAAATTAAATGCGGCTCCTGGTGCAGAAGGGCGTCAAGTGGATGTCAAGGATTGGAAAAAATTAGATCTTCCTCATGACTGGTCTATTTTCTTTGATTTCGATCACAACTCTCCTGCTCAAAATGAGGGGGGACAATTAAACGGAGGGGATGCTTGGTATCGTAAGACCTTCCGTTTGGACGACAAAGATCTAGATAAGAAGGTTCGCTTGGAATTTGGCGGGGTTTATATGGATTCCAAAGTCTATGTAAACGGACAATTCGTCGGTCATTATCCAAATGGCTACAATGCCTTTTCTTATGATATTACTCCTTATTTGAATGCGGATGGAAGCGAGAATACCATCGCCGTTCATGTGGTCAATCAACAACCAAGTAGCCGTTGGTATTCTGGTAGTGGGATTTACCGGGATGTGAAGCTGAGTGTAACGGACAAGGTTCATTTAGCGCAGTATGGGACTACGATTACGACCCCTCAGTTGGAAAAACAGCAAAATGGGGCAGTAGATACAGTGGTGAAGAGCCACATTGTCAACCAAGATGATCAAGCTCATAGTATTTATGCGGAATATGAAATTGTCGATCAAAATGGCCAAGTGGTGAGCGAAAAAACACGCAGTGAAGCACAAGCTGTTTTAGCAGGTCAAGAGATCAACCTATCTCAAACCTTGCATGTTGAAAAACCAACCCTCTGGGATGTGAAAACGGATCATCCAGCTCTCTATACCTTGTATACGCGGGTTTATCGGGATTCGCAGTTGGTCGATGTGCAAAAGGAACGCTTTGGTTATCGCTATCTGAACTGGACGCCAGAAGGTGGCTTCTTCCTCAATGGGGTGGCGACGAAATTCCACGGGGTATCCCTTCACCATGATCACGGGGCTCTTGGAGCTGAGGAAAATTACAAGGCTGAATACCGTCGTCTCAAACAGATGAAAGACATGGGAGTCAATGCCATCCGGACGACCCACAACCCAGCCAGTGAACAAACCTTGAAAATTGCGGCTGAGTTGGGCTTGATGGTCCAAGAAGAAGCTTTTGATACCTGGTATGGTGGCAAGAAGCAATACGATTACGGTCGTTTCTTTGAAAAAGATGCCACTCACCCAGAAGCTCGTAAGGGGGATACTTGGTCAGATTACGATCTACGGACCATGGTAGAGCGGGACAAGAACAATCCAGCCATTGTCATGTGGTCAATCGGTAACGAAGTCGGTGAAGCAGATGGTTCAGACAAATCTGTCGCAACCGTTCGTCGCTTGGTCAAGACCATCAAGGACGTGGATGCAACCCGCTATGTCACTATGGGAGCTGATAAATTCCGCTTTGGCGATGGATCAGGAGGCCATGAAAAGGTAGCAGCAGAGCTCGATGCGGTTGGATTTAACTATTCAGAGGCCAACTATGAAAGCTTACGGGCCAAACATCCAAACTGGCTCATTTATGGTTCGGAAACCTCTTCTGCAACGCGGACACGGGGCTCATACTATCATCCTGAAAGAGAATGGGTCGGCAGCAACCAAGAAGACCGCCACTATGAACAATCAGACTACGGCAATGACCGGGTTGGTTGGGGTCGGACAGCAACCGCCTCTTGGACCTTTGACCGTGATCATGCCGGTTATGCAGGACAATTTATCTGGACCGGTACTGATTATATCGGTGAGCCAACCCCATGGCACAACCAAAATGACACACCTGTGAAAAGTTCTTATTTCGGTATCGTGGATACGGCCGGCCTTCCAAAGAATGATTTTTACCTTTACCAAAGTCAATGGGTGTCAGCTGAGAAACATCCAATGGTGCATCTCTTGCCACATTGGAACTGGGACAATCCAGAATTAGCCAATCGTGTCATGGATGAAGAAGGACGGATTCCTGTTCGGACCTTCTCCAATGCCCACAGTGTGGAATTGATTGTCAATGGGGAATCACAAGGAGTGAAGACCTTTACCAAGAAGACCACAGCTGATGGCCGGACCTACCAAGAAGGGGCAAATCCGGATGAACTTTATCTAGAGTGGTTGGTCCCTTATGTACCAGGTAAGGTGGAAGCTATTGCGCGCAACGAAGCAGGAGAAGTGATCGCGAAAGATCAAGTTGAAACAGCCGGCAAGGCTGCGGGTGTTCGTTTGTTGAAAGAAGAACACGCGATCGCAGCGGACGGTAAGGATTTGACCTATATTACCTATGAAATCGTCGATGAAGAAGGTCGTGTTGTCCCAACTGCCAATAATTTGGTGCATTTCCATTTGCATGGACAAGGCCAAATTGTCGGTGTCGATAATGGGGAACAGGCCAGCCGTGAACGCTACAAAGCGCAGGAAGATGGCACATGGCAACGCAAAGCCTTCAACGGTAAAGGAGTTGTGATTGTCAAATCAACTGAGCAGGCGGGTGCCTTTACTCTGTATG
The DNA here is from genome assembly GCF_030440045.1 of Streptococcus sp. SP8. Lineage (NCBI taxonomy): Bacteria > Bacillati > Bacillota > Bacilli > Lactobacillales > Streptococcaceae > Streptococcus > Streptococcus sp. SP8. The sequence continues at coordinate 44,424 of NZ_JAQFJL010000007.1, forward strand.
CAGACTCAGACCGCTTGCAATCAGACCAAGTCAGCCTCTTTACAGGTAAGAAGGACCAAGCAGAACGCACTGTATTAGGTGTGGAACCTGTTCGACAAAGTGCTTATCTAGGAGAAAAACCAACCTTGCCAAGTAAGGTCAATGTGGTCTATAGTGATGGCAAGGCCCAAGAAGAAGCCGTTGAATGGGATACGGCAGACTATAGCCGTGCTGGCCAAGTCCGTGTGACAGGTCATGTTCAAGGACGCACGGTCGAAGCTCTGGTCGATGTGATCGGCGTGGAACAAGTCCTTCCAGTCATCAAACAAATCCCACAGGGAGCAGATCTAGCAACCGTGGATAAGGCTGTGCAATTAGTCTTCACCGATGGGACCACTGCTCACTATGAGGTCGATCAATGGACCTTGGAAGCTGGTCAAGAAGATCAGTTGTCCACACCAGGAGCACGCTTGAAAGCTACAGGACTCTTAGGCAATGGGGAAACGGTCCAAGCGACACTAGTGGTTGCAGGAGGAGATGTAGCCAAGGCTAAGAAACCAACGGTTCAGCTAGATGGAGTAGTTCTTCCAAAATTTGGTAGTGGCAACCATACCATTTTCCGTTCCCTCGCTTATGGTCAAGAGCCAGGTCAAGTCACAGCAAGTGCAGAAAATGCTCAAGTGACGGTCCTACAAGCTAATCGCGAAAATGGTTTGAAAGCCCAAATCTTTGTGACGGCTAAGGATACGGGAGCTGTACAGACCTATGTGGTCCAATTCCAAGAAGAAAGTCCACAGATCGAGCGCCTAGAATTGCGTCTGCCAGAAGGACAGGAACTCAAGGAAGACCAAACGGTACCACTTGAAGTCATTGCCCATTACCAAGATGGTAGCCAGGCAAGTCTCAAAGCAGATCAAATCGATGTGAAAACAAGAGCTGGTAGCCAAGGAAAAGCCGTCGCAACCAATAAAGGTTTGGAATTGCGAGAAGCAGGATTGGTTCATTTAGAAGCCAACTACCAAGGACAAACGGGAGAAGTCAGCTTTACCATCACGCCAAATCTAGAAGAAAAAACGGTTGTGAAGGTGCGTCCTGTACGGATCAGCACCGATCGAAACGTTTTGCCAGCTCTTCCAGAAACCGTCTTGGTCGAGTATGATAAGGGATTCCCGAAAGAAAAACGCGTGACCTGGGATGCTGTAACCGCAGATCAAGTCAAGGATTACCATAGCTTTACAGTCACAGGTCATGTAGAGGGTGTGGAAAAAGAAGCCCAAGCTCAAGTGACGGTTGAAGGCATTATTGCTGTAGAAGAAGTCAGCACCACCACTCCAGTCGGCGAGAAACCAGCTCTTCCAGAAAGCGTGCGGACCTATCACTCTAATGGTAAGACCTATACAGCTAAGGTGGCCTGGGATGCGGTCGATCCGCAACTCTTGGCCAAAGAAGGAGAAGTTGTCCTAGCTGGTCGTGTAGAAGGAACGGATCTTCCAACACGTCTTCATATTCGTGTTTCCGCAAACACAGTCAAGGGTGCTAACGTTGCAGAGCAATGGACAGGATCTGTCTTGCCACTCGCTTTTGCAAGTGACTCTAACGATGCAGATCCAGTTGCTAAGGTCAATGATAAGGTCATCTCCTTTACCGATGCTCCAGCTAACCGTTGGACCAACTGGGGCCGTGACAATGCGGAAGATTCTGTTGGTATCTTGTTTGGGGATTCTGGTATCTTGACCAAGCGAGCAGTGGACAACCTCCATGTTGGTTTCCATGAAGACCACGGCGTTGGCGCTCCAAGTGAATATGTGATTGAGTACTATACAGGGGAACAAATCCCAACAGTTCCAAGCAATCCAAATCGTGTTAAAGACGAAACAGACCATCCATTTAACAATCCAGCTAACTGGAAAGAAGTCAGCAACCTAACCGTTGAAGAACCGGTAGCAGCTGGTAAGATGAATCATTTCAGTTTTGATAAAGTCGACACCTATGCTGTTCGTATCCGTATGAAGACGCCAGAAGGCAAGCGTGGAAGCTCTATTTCAGAGATTCAGATCTTTGCCAATAAGGTTGCGGCAGAAGAAAAGAGCCAGTTGACCATTCGCGTCAATGGCGATGTATTGCCAGGTGTCAACCCAAGTGTGACCGATTACTACATCGATGCGCGTGATCAGGCTTATCCACAAGTGGAAGCGACAGCTAGCCATCACGGTCTTGCAACGGTTGTGCCAAGCGTTCATGAAGGGGAGCCAATCCGTGTCATCCATAAAGCGGAAGATGGTACTATCTTACAAGAATACCGCCTCCATCTCACAAGTGATGCAGAAAAACTGAAACAAGCTGCCCCAGTAGCAGTGGAAGCAGGTAGCCGATTTGTGAAAGTCGGTCAAGATCTGGTTCTACCATCTACCGTAGGCGTTTATTTCCAAGGGGATACAGGCTATGAACGCAAGGAGCTTACGTTGGACTGGAAGCCTCTACCAGCTGATGCGCTTTCTCACGAAGGTAGCTTCACGCTCGAAGGAAAAGTCCTCGGCTATGATCTGACAGCTCAGCTGACCGTCCGGGTGTCAGAAAAGACAGGAGAAAACCTCTCTGTGAACCGTGACTACAATGCAGAAGATACCAGGGCATTTGCTAGTGAAACCAACGATCTCGATCCAAATCAAATCGACTATATCGATTACATCAATGATGGTGGCTACAATGAGTACTACCGTTGGACCAACTGGAAGAGAGAGCCGGATCAGACAGAAGTGTTTGCTGGTCTCATCTTCAAGAAAAATGGTCAAGTAACAGAGCGCTTGGTCAATAAAGTAGCGGTCGACTTCTTTGCAGATCAGGAAACAGGTCTGCCAACGAAAACGGTTCTTGAACGCTATATTGGTCCAGACTTTGATGTCCCAGATGATTACGGCAATTTGAAAAATCTTCCAGATCATCCATTTAACCAAGCCTCAAACTGGGAAGAAATCCCGTATAGCTTGGATTATGCCTTTGAGCCTGGTTATATCTCTAACCTCAGCTTCAACGAAACTAGAACCAAAGCCATCCGTTTAAGAATGGTCCGTGATGAAAATCTTAAAGGAATTGGAATCATTGAATTGAGCGCCTATGCCCCAACAGAAGAGGCTCAGGCAACAACTGACGTTACGATCCAAGTGAATGGCAAAGACCTAGAAGGTTTTAAACCAGATGTGACAGATTATCATCTAGAGTATGAGGGAGACCGTCCAATCGTTTCAGCACAAGGCAAGAATGGAACAGCCGTTACGGTCATCGATGCTAAAAGTGCCAATGCTCCGGTTCTTGTCAAGGTTGTCTCAGAAGATGGCAAGCTCGAAAAAGTATATCAACTTTCCCTATCCGCAAAAGCACCTACAGGCTCAGCCATTCCCGAAGAAGGGGTTAAGAATCTGGTCCACACCAAACCAGAGTTGGTGATTGAGCCAGAAGAGATGGATTTTGAACGCCTAGAACGTCCAAATGCGGATCTTCCAAAAGGTGAGAAACGTGTGGTTCAAGAAGGTCAAAAAGGCCGCAAATTGCGCTTGGTGGAAGTTTCTCAAGAAAATGGTGTGGAAAGCCGGAAGGAACTGGATGCCTTTGTAGAGCTAGATCCAGTGGCAGAAATTACAGAGGTGGGCACTAAAGAAGTACTTCCAGACACTCCACAACCAGAGCCACAGCCAGAACCTCAGCCACAACCAGAGCCACAACCAGAGCCACAACCGCAACCGCGGCCAGAGCCACAACCGCTTCCGAACCCAGAACATCCTCATGGCTCAGAAGGACCAGTAGCTGCCGCAACTCCTCAAGCATCTCTTGAGGTCAAAGCAGTGCGTCAGGAAGGGACAGATGCAGCAGGGAAGGAAGTCGAGAAAACAGCTCAAACACCAGCAGTTTCAGCTGCTCCAGTTTCCGAAGGGACTTTACCAAATACAGGAACGGAAGAAAGCGTCGCAAGCCTTGTGGTAGGTCTCTTAGCAGCAGGTCTTGCCGGTACTGTGCTGGATGATCAGAAAAAAAGAGCCGATAAGGCCAAGTAAAAAGCTGGATAAGCCAGCAACTATACGGTGAAAAGTTCACAGGTAACAGAAAGAGGATGGGGAAAGTCTCCACCCTCTTTACCTGATGACATAAAGGAATGGAATATGGGAAAAAGATTAGTTGATCAGAGAAATCGATTTGGCATTCGTAAACTCTCAGTAGGCGTCTGCTCGGTAGTCGTAGCGACTTGTTTTTTGGGAGTGACTACCAGTTACGCAGAGGAACAAGCTGAGAATAGTGAACCACGTGAAGAACGGGTTGAAACGAGCAATGCAGGAGATCAAGGAAAGGAGGAGAAAACTGTGAACGAGCACCAAGAAGAATCAGAACAGTCCTCACCAGCTATTAGTGAGAAAGAAAATCGCGCAGTTAGCCAAGGGACAGAAGCAAGCCAACCAGCCACTTCTCTAAATGAGGAGCCTGAGATTGCGGATTATGGACCACTTCCAAGCAAGGCTCAGATGCAATATCACCGCGAAGAGCTAGCAGCTTTCATCCACTTTGGGATGAATACTTACTACGATCGTGAGTGGGGAGATGGGCAAGAAGACCCTTATTATTTCTATCCAGAGCATCTAGATACCGATCAGTGGATCAAAACCCTGAAAGAAGCGGGCTTCAAACGAACCATCATGGTCGTCAAGCACCACGATGGCTTCCTCTTGTACCCTTCTAAATACACTGACCATACCATTGCTAAAAGTGGTTGGAAGGAAGGAAAAGGCGATATCCTAGCCGAGGTTTCTGCTTCTGCCAGCAAGTATGACATGGATATGGGGGTCTACCTCTCGCCTTGGGATGCTCACAGCCCGCTCTACCATGTGGATACAGAGGACCAATACAACGAATACTATCTCAACCAGCTCAAAGAAATCCTTGAAGATCCAAAATATGGAAACAAGGGCAAGTTCGTAGAAGTCTGGATGGATGGAGCGCGGGGCGATGGGGCTCAAAAAGTCACCTATACCTTCGACAAGTGGTTTGATGCCATTCGTAAGGCCCAAGGGGACATTGCCATCTTCTCAGCTGAGCCCACCAATGTTCGTTGGATCGGAAATGAAAAGGGAATCGCTGGAGATCCAGTTTGGCATAAGGTCAATCCAGATAAGATCCGCAACAATCCATCCAATAGTTACCTCAATCACGGGGATCCAGAAGGGAAGCAATACTCAGTGGGAGAAGCCGATGTCTCTATTCGCTCCGGCTGGTTCTACCATGACAATCAAGAGCCTAAGTCCTTGCGCGAATTGATGGACATTTACTTCAAATCGGTCGGCCGTGGAACTCCACTCTTGCTCAATATTCCACCCAACCAAGACGGAAAATTTGCGGATGCCGATGTGGCCCGTTTGAAAGAATTCCGTCAGACCTTGGACCAACTCTACAGTGTGAACTATGCGGCAGGAGCTTTGGTAGAAGCTGACTCGACACGACGCAATCCGCTCTACAAGGCCAGCCATTTGACAGATGGTGATGAAAAGACCAGTTGGGCACCTGCAGATGATGCCAAGACCGGCTCTTTTGTTCTCGATCTTGGAAAAGAACAGCATTTTGATGTGGTAGAGCTTAAAGAAACCATCGAGAAAGGCCAACGGATTTCTGGCTTCACCATTGATGTGGCAGTGAATGGCCAATGGGTTCCATATGGTGCTGGCTCAACCGTAGGATACCGCCGATTGATCAAAGGGCAACCAGTTGATAGTCGCTATATCCGGGTGTCCATCACCGATGCCCAAGCTACTCCAATCTTGAACGGAGTCTCTGTCTATAAGACGCCAGCTAGCATTGAAGAAACCGATGGCTATCCGCTTGGTTTGACTTATCATTCTGACCGGACAGCAGAGCGGGCCAATGGCCAATGGAATGAAGAGGGAGAAGGCGTTCGAGGCACCTCTATGTGGACCAAAGAAAAGGGAGCTTCGGTGACCTATCAGTTTGAAGGCACTAAGGCCTATGTGATCGCAACTGTCGACCCTGGTCATGGGGAAATGGATGTCTATGTCGATGGCCAAAAGCTAGCGACCATCAATACCCAAAGCCCAAGCCGCAAACGTAGCCAAAAGGTCTATGAAACACCGGATTTGACAGCAGGATCTCACACCTTGACCTTGGTCAATAGCAAGGGAGATGCGATCGCAACGGAAGGGATTTATGCTCTCAATAACCAAGAAAAGGGTCTCTTTGAATTTGCTCAGCCAACCCTAGCTGTTAAGAAAGGCGACCCAGCGCAAGTCGTCGTCAAGAGAAAAGGTGGCTCTAAAGGAAGTGCCAGTCTCAAATTAATCACAGAACCAGGAACAGGGGTTCATGGCAAGGTCTACAAAGATACCAACGTCACCCTTGAGTTCGCAGATGGAGAGACGGAAAAAACAGTCCAAGTTCCAACCCTTGATTTTGCAGGAAAAGCGACCGACGTCTATGACTTTAAGGTCAAATTGCTCCATCCGGATCAAGGAAGTCTGGTCGGCTTTATTCCAGAACTGACAGTCCAAGTGATGAATGAAGACCAGTTGCCAGAAAATCGCAAAGAAGTGGATGACCAAGATCCGAAACTGCATTACAGTGAGGGTTGGCACCATGAGACGGACAACAAAGACTTTTCAAATGGCACAGAATCTTGGTCCAGCTTTAACCAAGTGACCGATGAGGAAGGCAAGAAACACATTGAAGTGACCATTACCTTTAAGGGCACGGGTGTGGAGGTTCGAGGAGTAGTCGACCCAAGTCATGGTCTTTACAGCGTCACCCTGGATGGAAAAGAAATAGCCTTCGAAGAAGGTCGTGGCTATGATTATGAAATCGAAGGCGATCATTATTTCAGTGGCTATGGAGATCAACGCAAGCTCGACCAGAGTTTGGTCAATCTGCAAGGTCTAGCAAAAGGTTATCACCAATTACGCTTGCACCTAGATCCAGCCCTCAATGACCCTCAGTCATCCAGAGCCATCCAGGTAGACCGATTTATCCTATCAGGGAAAGATAGCCAGTTGCTCAGTCAAGAAGAGCTACAACAGATCATCAGAGAAGGAGTAGAAAAGATCAAGGCTACTTCTCTCGATCGCTTGAAAGCAGATCTCAAACCGACGGTTCAAGGACAATTGACGGACTTGACTCAGTTGTTGGATCAAGAGCGGCCAGATTTGGTTGCTGCAGCTAATCAAGTCGAAGCCCTTGAAACCATCTTAGAAGATGCTCGCAATTATGAACCGCTGACGCAGACACGCCCAGACGAAGGTGTTCGGGATTTGATTCTTGAAAAACCAGAACTACTCATCGAAGCGGAGGAGATTCCATTTGAGAGTCAAACGCGTGAGAACAAGGACTTGGCCAAGGGCGAAAGCCGGATCCTTCAAGCAGGGAAGGTCGGACGCCGCTTGAAATTGATCGAGGTTCGACAAGAAGAAGGCAAAGAAATTCGGACAGAAGTCGATGCCTTTGTCGAAGTGGATGCCCAGGATCAGATTACGGAAGTCGGGACGAAGGAAGCGGAAAAAAGTCCGTTGATAGCTGATATGCCGACTCCAACCACTCCTGTCACCCCAAGTAAGATGCAACCAGAAGTTATGACTCTTTCTCAAGCTGAAGACAAAAAATAAAAAGGAAGACCTGTTCTCTTGCAACCGAAAACCCCAGAAGCAGTTTCTGTTTCGACTTCAGACCATCCGGAAAAAGAAGTGGTTAAAAGTCCTTCTCTACCATCGGAAGGAAAACTTCCTAAAACCGGTACAAAACAAAGTGGATTGTTTGCTTGGTTAGGTCTTCTTGGTCTAGGATTCTTGGGCGGAGGCGCGAAATTTGCTCGTCGCAAAGAGTAGCTCCTTCTTCGCATAAGAGGCTGGGACACAAGTCCTAGCCTCTCAATTATTTTTGGATTGTCGAGCAAGACGCAGTGGTTGAGTGGGCTCTACTGCGCTGATTTCATCAGCTTTTACAGCCCTACTCAACTGTGCGGAGGTGGGACGACGAAATCGAATTCTAACGAATTACCGATTTCTGTCCCACTCTCTTTTATTTTTCTCCCTTCCTTAAGAGATTCCCATTTCCATAGAGTCTTTGCTTTATTTACAGCCGTAAAAATTGTATAATAGTCAAATAAGGTCAATGATGAGAAGGAACACTCCAAGGCCATTTTTTATGGGCCAAAGAACAGAGCATCCATCTAGAAAAAAACAAGCCAGAAAGGAGCATCATGGCAAATAAGAACACATCTGATAGCATCGAAGCTTATATTAAGGCCTTGCTGGCTCAAGCTGGCATGGCAGAGCTCAAAAGAAGTGAGTTAGCCGATGTCTTTCAGGTCGTACCTAGTCAGATTAACTATGTCATTAAGACTCGTTTTACCGAGAGCCGAGGCTATATTGTAGAGAGCAAGCGCGGTGGTGGTGGCTATATCCGCATTGGCAAGGTCCAGTTTTCAGATCACCATCAGATGCTCCAAGACTTGGCAGCCAATATTGGAGAGACCATCAGCCAGCAGGTCTTCCATGATATCCTCCAGATGCTCTATGAAGAAAAATTATTGACAAAACGTGAGGCTCAGCTCTTGCTTGCGACGACCTCCGATGAGGTCCTAGGTCGAGATGCTCTCATCCTACGAGCAACGATGCTGAAAAAAATCATTCAACAAGTAGATAGAAAAGGAAATACCGACTAGATGAACTATTCAACAGCACTGTTAGAAAGTATAGAAGCGGCCCAAATACTAGCAGGCCACTATCAGGGGCATACCTTAGATACTTGGCATCTCCTGACGGCTATGGCCAATAATCCCTATAGCGTGGCAGGTTCTGTACTGAACGATTATCCTATGCAGATCGATGAGTTTCAGGATGCGGCGGAGCATATTACAGGCCAAGCTTTTCAAAGCGACAATCGGTATGAAATCTTCCCATTTTCTTATCGGATGGAAGCCATTATGAAGCACGCAAGAGAGATTGCCCAGGTCCTTCATGCCAAGACCTTGGGAACAGAGCATGTGCTCCTCTCTCTTCTAGCAGACCGTGGGACCTTGGCGAGCCAAGTCATGGAGTTTGCCGGCTTTGCCTTTACAGAGCAAGACAAGGGAGTTCCTATTGCCTCTCTTCGAAAGAATCTTGAGGACAAGGCAGGCTGGGACAAGAATGATATCAAAGCCATTCGGAGTCTCTATCGCGCCCAAAACCCTAACCGCCAAACCATGGGAAATATGATGGGCATGCCCCCAAGCACCAGTGGAGGTCTTGAAGATTATACCCGTGATTTGACAGAAATGGCGCGTGCAGGCCAGCTTGAGCCTGTGATTGGTCGGGATGCAGAGATTTCACGCATGATCCAAATCCTCAGCCGCAAGACGAAGAACAATCCTGTATTGGTGGGAGAAGCAGGGGTCGGAAAAACAGCCCTTGCCTTAGGTCTGGCCCAGCGTGTCGCTAGTGGCAATGTACCAGCTGAAATCGCGCAGATGCGTGTTCTGGAATTGGATCTCATGAATGTCGTTGCTGGGACGCGCTTCCGTGGGGACTTCGAAGAACGGATGAACAATATCATCCAGGACATCGAAGAAGACGGTCACGTGATTCTCTTTATCGATGAACTGCATACTATTATGGGGTCAGGATCCGGTATTGATTCGACCTTAGACGCAGCCAATATTCTAAAACCAGCCCTGGCACGGGGAACCTTGCGTACAGTTGGGGCAACGACCCAAGATGAGTACCAAAAGCATATTGAAAAAGATGCAGCCCTCTCTCGGCGTTTTGCGAAAGTCACCATTGAAGAGCCAAGTGTTGCAGATAGCATCCAAATTCTCCAAGGCTTGAAAGAAACCTACCAGGACCACCATCATGTGACCATTACTGATGAAGCGATCGAAACAGCTGTCAAATATGCCCATCGCTATTTGACCAGCCGTCAATTGCCAGATTCAGCCATTGATCTCTTGGATGAAGCGGCAGCTACTGTACAAAACCGCGATTCCAACGGTCACGTAAAAGAAGAGTTGACCGCCTTAGACCGGGCCTTGATGGACGGCAAGTGGAAGAAAGCAGCCCAGCTCTTAGAAGTAGAGGCCGCTCCCATTGTCTACAAAAAAGAAGTCACTGACCAAGATGTCTTGGTGACCTTGAGCCAATTATCCGGTATTCCAACTCAAAAACTGACCCAAACCGATGCCAAGAAGTACCTAAACTTAGAAGCAGAATTGCACAAGCGCGTGATTGGTCAAGACCAAGCCGTTTCGAGTATCAGTCGGGCTATTCGACGCAATCAATCGGGGATCCGTAGCAACAAGCGTCCGATCGGTTCTTTCATGTTCCTAGGACCTACCGGTGTCGGAAAAACAGAGTTAGCCAAAGCTTTGGCGGAAGTTCTGTTTGATGATGAATCGGCCCTCATCCGTTTTGATATGAGTGAGTACATGGAAAAATTCGCGGCCAGTCGCCTCAACGGAGCTCCTCCAGGCTATGTGGGCTACGAAGAAGGAGGCGAGTTGACCGAGAAAGTCCGCAACAAACCATATTCAGTTCTCTTATTTGATGAGGTGGAAAAAGCCCATCCAGATATTTTCAATGTCCTTTTGCAAGTCTTGGATGACGGAGTCTTAACCGATAGCAAAGGCCGGAAGATCGACTTCTCCAATACCATTATCATCATGACCTCAAACCTGGGAGCAACAGCCCTTCGGGATGATAAGACCGTTGGCTTTGGTGCTAAAGATATCCGCTTTGACCAAGCCAATATGGAAAAACGCATGTTTGAAGAGTTGAAGAAGACCTATCGTCCAGAGTTTATCAACCGGATTGATGAAAAGGTGGTCTTCCATAGTCTCTCCAGCGAGGATATGCAGCAGGTAGTGAAAGTCATGGTCAAACCGCTCATCGCGACCTTGGCCGAACAAGGCATGACCCTCAAATTCCAGCCTTCAGCGCTCAAGTTGCTAGCAACCAAAGGCTACGATCCAGAAATGGGAGCTCGCCCACTGCGTCGTGTCTTGCAGACCGAAGTGGAAGATCAACTAGCAGAGCTATTGCTGAAAGGGCAAGCCCAAGAAGGGCAAACCATCAAGGTTGGAACAACAGCCGGAACGATCAAGTTTGAGATTGTCTAGGAGGATGTCATGACGCTTCAGCGATTAACTCGTATTTCGCTTTTGGCGGCCCTTTGTGTCGCTCTACGTCAGGCTTTTGCCCCTTTTCCAAATGTCCAACCTATTTCTGCCATCTTTTTTCTCTTGGTGATATTTGAAGGGTATAGCTTTGCTTTTCTTGTGATGATGATCACTATGTTTGTCTCCGCCTTTTTCCTGGGGATGAGCCTGATTGTGTTCTTTCAGATTGTCGCCTTTGGCTGTTTGATGCTCATTTGGCGCATCAGTTACAAGTGGTTGCCCCATGTCCTTCAGATCCTTTTTGTGGGCCTACTGTCCTTTGCTTATGGGATCTTGATCGATAGTGTTTATGCCTTGATATACCATATTCCTTGGTGGACCTATGCTTTGGTCAATGGTTTTAGTTTTAACCTTGCCCATGCTCTGTCGACGATCATTTTCTATCCCATTATCTATCAAATCTTTAGGAGATTTTATGTTGAAAAAACCCATTTCTAGCTTGATGACCTTACTTGCAGCTCTTCTTTTAGCGAGTTGCGCTCCGTCTCATAGCACAAACAATCAAACAAGTGCTTCTAGCACAGAAGTTGCCAAGAAAAACGAAATTTCGATTACGATTAGCGTGACGCCAGAAGGTCAAAAAGCGCAATCGAAAACCTTGAAAGTAGCAGAAGAGAGCAACCTCATGAAAGTGCTCAAAGCCAACTACAAGATTGAAGAAAAAAATGGCATGATCACCTCGATTGACGGTCACAGCCAAGATGAAGCAAAAGGTCTTTACTGGATGTACAAGATCAATGGCGAAATGGCTCCAAAAGGTGCTGCTGAAACCACCGTTAAAAAAGGGGACAAGATCGAATTCTATCAAGAAGTGTATAAATAAGAAAAGCTGGACAGTATGTCCGGCTTTTTTTTGCAAAGTTTAGGAACTTACTTAAAACTTCTTTCAAATTAGAAAAATATTTAAGAAACTATTGACAGCCTCATATAACAGTGTTACAATAATGTTACAAAATATTACAAATGTTACAAAAGAGGTTCTGTTATGAAAAACAAAAAAATCATTTCCCTAGCAGCCCTAGCTTTGACAGCTAGTCTTTTCCTAGGAGCTTGTGGCGGGAATAAAGAAGAAAAAACTTCAGAAGCAAGCAGTTCAAAGACCAGTCAGGTTAAACAAACAAGTTCTTCTTCTAAGAAAAAAGTGATCACTAGTAAAGATCCAATTGCCTCTTCATCCTCTGATAGCAAATCAGAAGAAAGTCATACCGTTGGTAGCAAAAATAACCAAGCTGCAGCTAGTCAAACACCAGCTCCAGCTAAAGAAGCGACACCAGCAGCACCCGTAACAAAAGAAACAAAAGAAGTAGCCACTCCAGCAACACCAGCGAAAGCAAAATTGCCAAGTCTAGAAGACGGTCATGCTCAGGCTAAGAAGCAAGCTTCTGCGACGGAGAATGCCCAATACAAGGGAGTCTATTCTGTAGCAGCAGGGGATTTCTCCGCAGCAGCTGGGAATTGGTCTGACAAACGCGACACTGGAGTCACTATTGGCCAAGGCGGTCAAGTAACCATCCAACTTCCTGGGGGCCAACCCGTAGCCTATGGTATCAGCGCTTATAACTATACCTTGGATGATGGTCATTACCATGCTAATCTCTCAGCAGGCGATGGATCTGCAGCGACTCTAGATATCGTAGTTGGAAAAGATGGTTCTGTGTCTAGTGTGACGGTTCTTAAAGACGGTGTCAGTCACTCCCTCACTCGTGAATAAAATTCGAAAGATCTGAAAGGAGAAGCATCTCTTTTCAGATCTTTTTTTGTTGATTTGAATAAAAATATATTTTTTTATAAAAAACTATTGACAGATAGAAAATATAGTTTATAATAAAAACATAAAGAAAATCTATTTATAAAAAATTATAAAAAGGAGCTTATATGAAAAAAGAAAGAATTGCCCTGGTTTTTGGAACCTTTGCGCCTCTTCATCAAGGGCATATTGACCTGATCCAGCGGGCCAAGCGTCAGTGTGATCGCGTTCGTGTCATTGTATCTGGTTATGAAGGGGACCGTGGTGAAGAAGTGGGACTGACCTTACAAAAACGCTTCCGTTATATCCGCGAAGCCTTCTCAAATGATGAGTTGACCCAAGTCTATAAGTTAGATGAGACAGAACTTCCTCGTTATCCCTTGGGCTGGGAGCCTTGGTTACAGACAGCCCTAAACACCATCCAGTATCAAACAGAGACAGAAGAGTTGATCTTTTATGTAGGGGAGAAAGCCTACAAGGAAGAGTTGGAAGCTAGAGGGTTTGAAGTTCACTTAGAAGAGCGTCGCTTCGGGATCTCTGCTACCATGATCCGGGAAAATCCCAGCAAATACTGGAAATACATTGCCCAGCCCTTCCGTCGCCAGTTCACGAAAAAAGTCTTGATCATGGGGAGCGCCAGCAACGGGAAAACGACCCTTGCAAAGGACTTGGCTCGCTTTTACGATGCACCTGTTAGTCTTGAGTATGCCCGTGAATACCAGATCAAGAACAATGTGCGGGATGATGAACTCACGCCAAAAGATTACTATTACCTACTCTTAGGACAGTATGATCAAACCTCTAAGCTCATCGATAGTAGTGCCAATCGAGGCCTTGTCATCGCAGATACCAATTCCCTGGTGACCAAGGGTTATTACGACTACTATATGGAAGTCGAAGGCCAAGATACCAGCATGACCGATACCTTCGACAACCTCTTTGTCAGTATTCTGTCCAAAGAAAAATGGGATTTGATCCTCTTTGTACAGCCGATCGGCTCTTATGTCAATGATGGTTTCCGAGATATGACCATGGCTGACGAAGAGATCCGCACCAGCTTTTCAAATTACCTAGACCAATTGCGCCAGCAATACCTAGGAAACATTCCGACCACTTTCCTCGCATCAGACTACCTCGGCAACTACGAAGAAGCCAAGAAGGTGATCGATGCCATTTACCAAGCCGACTAAGGAGCAGCTTATGAAAAATCTATCTGAAAAATTCGCAACTTTTAGCCAAGACTTTAAAAATGTTCACCAAGAAGCGAAAAAGCAAGGCTTTGTCAATATTATGAAACTTCTATGGAAGGACCTTTTTGTAGGACGCACAGCCTTTCAATGGATCTATCTCCTTCTTCTTTCCAGCGTTCCCTTCTTCTTAGAATGGACCAATCGTACAGGTCAGCATGATTGGCTGGGACTGTTTGCCTCTTGGACGGGCATTGTCTGTGTTATCCTGGTTGCCGAAGGGCGTGCTAGTAACTACCTCTTTGGAGCAGTGAATTCCGCGATCTACCTCGTTTTAGCCCTCAATAAAAACTTCTACGGAGAAGTTCTGACAACTCTTTATTTCTTCATCATGCAACCGATCGGCCTTTATGTTTGGCTCTCTAATCGGATCAATGATCAAGGTAAGGTCGAAGAATCTCACTTTGAAGCCAAGAAATTGAACTTGATTGAGTGGATGCGCTACTTGGCCTTGTGTGCTGTGATTTGGATCGGTATGGGTTTTGCGTATCAGAGCATCCATAGCGCTCGCCCTTTCCGTGATAGTATCACCGATGCGACCAATGGGGTTGGCCAGCTCCTAATGACCCGCCTATACCGGGAGCAATGGATCTTCTGGATTGCAACCAACGTCTTTAGTATCTATCTCTGGTGGGATCAGAGTCTTCACATTCAAGGGATGTACTGGGTTTACACGCTCAATAGTTTAGTGGGCTGGTACCAATGGACCAAAGCCCTCAAGAAGGAGGTGGCTTAGATGGCAAGTCTCTCAATTCCAGCAGGAATGACGGAGAAAGAGTATTTTGAGACGGTCGCTAGTGAAGCAGACTTTCTCAAGTGGTACAAGGAGCAAGATCTGCCAACTTATGAAACTCCAAGTGTCACAGCGGACATGGTGGCTTACTGTTTTGTTGATGGACAGCTCAAGCTCTTAGCCATTCGCCGCAAGGCCCACCCTTATCAACACCGCCTCGCCTTGGTGGGGGGCTTTGTGAACAAGGATGAAGATGCGACTCATGCCTGTATCCGAGAAGTCAAAGAAGAAGTCGGGCTCGATCTGCCAGTGAATAAGGTGGAACAGCTCATGACAGTTTCCACCCCTGGGCGGGACCCCAGAGGCTGGGTCATTACCATCGCTCATCTGGTCTATCTGCCAGCAGAAGCAGTAGACTTAGCCCATGCAGGTGACGATGCCAAGGAAGTCATTTTTCTCGATGTCGATTTCAAAAAATCCCAGTGTTTGCTTGATGGAGAACCCTTAGCTGCTTCTGATTTTGCCTTTGACCACTACCAGATTATTCAAGAATCGATCAAGCGGATTCAGGGGCGTCTGGATTGGAATCCAACCTTCCTCTATCTGTTAGAGGAGCCTTTCACCGTTTATGAAGCAACCGAATTGGTCAATCTGATCAATCCTGGACGTCCCATCGTTAGCAATAACTTCCTCGTAAAATTCGGAGAATTCGTGGAAGAAGTGGGTGTCAAGCGAGTACCTAAGAAAAAACCACGCAAGACCTATCGCCTAAAACAGTAAATCGAGCAGGGTTCTTTCAGGAAATCTCTCCAGTTACTATTAGTAGCTGGAGGGATTTTTTTGTTCTAGTAAGAAATATTTAAAAATATGTCAAAAATAGTTGACATTTTATGTTCATAATACTATACTATAGTCAAATATATACGACATTCATTTAATAGGAGGAAACATGAACCATGTGAAAGAATTCCGCAAGGAATTGGGCATGTCTCAACTCGAACTTGCTAAGGATATCGGTGTCTCGAGGCAAACCATCAATATGATTGAAAACGACAAGTACAATCCGACTCTGGAACTCTGTCTCAATCTCGCTCGTAGCCTCCAAACGGACCTCAACAGTCTTTTTTGGGAAGATGATTTTTAACAAAAGGAGAAAAAAATGGAAAAAGAAACCTTTACTGAAAAACTGATTAAACGCACATATGGCATTTCTGGACCACTTGATGAACACAAACGACGCGAGGCGGATCGCATTGGAAATAAAGTCTTTATGGTCCTCTTTTACCTGATGATATTTGGCAATCTTATTCCCTTTATCCTTGCTTATAAATATCCCCAAGTTGTCGCTTTTGGTTATCCAATCATTATCTTTCTGGTTTCTATGGTTTGTGCTATCTATGTTAGCACTCAAACTAAAAAAACAGGTATTACTGCTATCGATCCTGATATGTTGAGCCAAAAAGAAAGCAAACAGCTACGCTATCCTGGCATTAAAGCTGGTCTGCTCTATGGAGTTTTGATGTTCTTTGGAATACCACTTCTCAATGTCTTAACGGATAATAGCAAAAACTTTTTCACCTCTCTTTTCAATCTAGGTCATTTTATATCAATCCTTTTCGCAGCTTTCTTCTTCGGATTGGTGATGCAAATTATCGTCTGGCTTCGCATTCGAAAAGCCAAGGAAGATCAGGACGACGATTAGGAGGAAGCTTATGAAATCATTACAAACTTTAATTTTCAGTCATATTTTAGTTAGCATCTTTGTTACCTTTTTCCTAGTCTATGGCCAAGTTACGCGTCCTTTTCTGATCATTTTCCTTTTAGTTCTTCCAGTCTTGAATAAGGGACAAAGATTTCAGAAAATCACATCAAAAAAAATACGCTTCTTGAACGCATCTCTCTGCTTTATCCTCGTATCTCTCCCACAACTGATAACGAATTCTATGGATTGGAGATATCTCCTATTTCTAACCATCTGTATTATTTTTAGTCTCATTTATATCTATACTCTCTATCAACTCTTTAAAGAAGGCAAACAATGTTTTTAAGAGGTCACTACCATGAAAAAAGAAAACAGGACAACTGAATTATTTTGAACTTTCTTTCAGGAATCACGAAGGTTATTAATATGATTCTCTTAGCACTATACAGTGATAGGGAAATTCTAATTATCTAGAATCATAGTCCTGACGTAAACCACTTGTTTGATGAGTGGTTATGATTGATTTTCAATACTCAGCTCTGGTGCAAAGTGGTATAATAAAAAATAATTGAAATCAAAAGAGACAAGACTATGGAAGAAAAAATAATTTTACCACAAAATACACGACTGATGGGGGCTCTGCTTGGTTTTATCGGAGGAGGCCTCGATGTCTTTTGCCACATGCACTACCGGAGTTTGGTCGCGACTCAAACTGGGAACCTCCTGCTTCTCATCGCTGATTGGCACGATCCCCGTGTCGAAAATACCATCATGCGTTTTTCATCTATTTTGTTTTTCTCGATCGGCTTTGTGGTTGCTCTCCATATCAAAGAGTATCGCAAGACAGCCTTTTGGCGGACCAAGATGTTGATTCCTTTGTTTGTGGTGACGCTTCTGATTCCCTTGGTGTCTGTCATACCACCTGTAGAAGTTCCCTTTATTGCTTTTGGAACAGGGATGATGATGTTGACCTTTACAGGAAGCTTGATTGAAAACCACCCTTATGTGATCTTTATGACTTCTGGTAATTACCGCAAGATGCTGACGGCCTTGTACCGAATCACTCGAGGAAAGGGAGATTTGGACGAGTATCGGCGTCAGGCTATGAATTACGGAATCGTTGTTGGAAGCTTTGTTGCAGGAGCGATTAGTGTAGCCATCCTCATGTATTTCATTCACCAATGGGCCATCTGGCTGATCACAGCCAACCTCTTTTTGATCATGACTTACTACACCGCCAGAGTCAAACAACTCGGCCTGCAAACAGATAATCTATAAAAAGAGGCTGGGACAAAAGTCCTAGCCTCTCAATTATTTTTGGATTGTTGAGCAAGACGCAGTGGTTGAGTGGGCTCTACTACGCTGATTTCATCAGCTTTTACAGCCCTACTCAACTGTGCGGAGGTGGGACGACGAAATCGAATTCTAACGAATTACCGATTTCTGTCCCACTCTCTGCTTTTTGTGTTTCTATGCTTTTAATTGTAAGAGTTCTTCAATCTCTGCTAGGGTGCTAGCTTGCGAGATGGCGCCACGGAGTTTGGCTGCACCTGAGGTACCACGGAGGTAGTGAGGGGCGAGACCACGGAATTCGCGAACGGCAATGTGCTCACCCTTGAGATTGATCAAGCGCTTCAAGTGCTCATAAGCAATCTTCATCTTGTCTTCAAAGGTCAAATCAGGCAGGATTTCTCCTGTTTCAAAGTAGTGATTGATTTGGTTGAAGAGGTAAGGATTGCCCATGGCTGCACGGCCGATCATGACCGCGTCGGCACCGACTTCTTCAATCCGTTGTTTGGCGTCTTGCACCGTCCGGATGTCCCCATTAGCAATAAATGGAATCTTGGTCAGAACTTGTGCAACCTTGTGAAGGGTCTCAAGATCCGCATGCCCCGTATACATTTGCTCCCGAGTTCGCCCATGCATGGCAAGGGCAGAGACACCCGCAGCTTCGGCAGCGAGGGCGTTCTCAACTGCTAGGGAAGGATCCGACCAACCCGTCCGCATTTTAACAGTGAGGGGGATATCGAGGACGGATTGAACCTTATTGATGATGGAGTAGATCTTGTCTGGGTCCTTGAGCCACATCGCACCAGCCTCGTTCTTGACGATTTTATTCACCGGGCAACCCATGTTGATATCGACGATATCGGTCTTGGTATTTTCTTGGATAAATTCAGCTGCGCGTGCCAGGCTATCTTCGTCACTTCCAAAGAGTTGGATCGATACAGGGTTTTCTCCTTCATCGATATGGAGCATGTGAAGCGTCTTTTCATTGTTGTACTGGATTCCCTTGTCAGAGACCATTTCCATCACAACGAGCCCTGCCCCCAGTTCTTTGGCAATGGTCCGGAAAGCTGAGTTGGTCACTCCGGCCATTGGGGCTAGGACGGTACGGTTAGGGATTTCGACATCCCCGATCATAAATGGCGTATTAAGATTTGTCACGAATGAGTTCCTCCAAGTCATTTTCGTCAAAGTGGTAGTGTGTTTGGCAGAATTGGCAGGTAATCTCTGCACCGTGATCTTCATCTTTCATCTCTTCTAGATCACTAGCTGGCAGACTTGCTAAAGCGTTCAAAAAGCGCTCACGGCTGCAGTCGCACTGGAAGCGAAGTTCTTCTTCAGAGAGGCGTTTGAAAGGTTCATCCCCATAGATAGCGGCAAGAAGAGCTTCAATATGGTCTTCAGATTCCAAAAGTGTGGAGATGGCAGGCATTTCTTGGATGCGTTTTTCAAAGCGCGCGATTTCTTCTTCCTTGGCATTTGGCAAGACCTGGAGCAAGAAGCCACCCGCCACTTTAACCTTATCTTCGTCATCCAACAGAACATTGAGTCCAACTGCAGATGGTGTTTGTTGGCTTTCTGTCAGATAAAAGGCCAGGTCTTCTCCGATTTCACCGGTTACAAGAGGGGTCATGGAGTTATAAGGATTTCCCGTACCATAATCTGTGATGACCAAGAATTCTCCGTTTCCGACAAATGGTCCGACCAGAACTTCACCGGTCGCGGTTTTCTTGATATCCACTCCAGGATTCTGCACGTAGCCTTTCACATTTCCCTTGGTATCTGCCACGGTGATGATAGCTCCGAGTGAGCTAGTCCCAAGGACTTTGACCGTAATTTTAGTTTCTCCTTTCTCGTTTGCCGCCAAGATTTGGCTGGCAATGAGGGTACGGCCAAGTGCGACCGTGGAGCTAGCTTGTGTATGATGTTTTTCTTGGGCTGTTCGTACAGTTTCTGTACTGTCTAGTACATAAGCACGAAAAGCACCACTTTCTGAGATAGTTTTAATAATTTTGTCCATACCTACTATTTTAGCACAAATCAAGCAAAGTGGGGACAAGGAGAATTCCGAAAATCAGTCGTTTCAGAAGAAGGACGAGAAGAAAAGAAAATTCCGAACGTTATTTCTAGAAAGAAGCAATTTCCAAGTAAAAGACGAGTTTCATAGAGAAGTTGGTTTAAAAAGAAAGGAGAAAAATAAACGATAGCCGAGTGGATCTTGAAAAAACATTAAAAATTGCTTATAATAGAGTGTAAGACAAACTTGCAGGTGAGACTCCTGCCCTTAGTTTGAAGAAAGGCATAGATAGGCAACTATCTATGGTATATGAAAAAGAATTATGACATCAGTTGTTGTAGTAGGAACCCAATGGGGTGATGAAGGAAAAGGGAAGATTACAGACTTCCTATCAGCCAATGCAGAAGTCATTGCTCGCTATCAAGGTGGGGACAATGCCGGGCACACCATCGTAATCGACGGCAAAAAGTTCAAGTTGCACTTGATTCCTTCTGGTATCTTCTTCCCTGAAAAGATCTCTGTCATCGGAAACGGCGTGGTGGTCAACCCTAAATCATTGGTCAAAGAGTTGGCTTATCTTCATGAAGAAGGTGTGACAACGGACAGTTTGCGCATTTCAGACCGTGCCCATGTCATCCTTCCTTACCATATCGAATTGGACCGTCTCCAAGAAGAGTCTAAAGGCGACAACAAAATCGGAACGACCATCAAAGGGATTGGACCAGCCTACATGGACAAGGCTGCGCGTGTGGGAATCCGGATCGCGGACCTTTTGGACCGCGACGTCTTTGCGGAACGTCTTCGTATCAACTTGGAAGAAAAGAACCGTCAATTTACCAAACTCTATGATGCAGAGGCTCTGTCATTTGACGATATCTTCGAAGAATACTATGAATATGGTCAACAAATCAAGCAATATGTAACCGATACTTCTGTTATCTTGAACGATGCTTTGGATAACGGCAAGCGCGTGCTCTTTGAAGGAGCCCAAGGGGTTATGTTGGATATCGACCAAGGAACCTATCCATTTGTAACCTCTTCAAACCCAGTCGCAGGTGGGGTGACCATCGGATCAGGTGTCGGCCCAAGCAAGATCGACAAGGTTGTCGGTGTATGTAAAGCCTATACCAGCCGTGTTGGTGATGGCCCATTCCCTACGGAACTCTTCGATGAAGTGGGTGATCGGATCCGTGAAGTCGGCCATGAGTATGGGACAACAACCGGTCGTCCTCGTCGTGTTGGTTGGTTTGACTCAGTTGTCATGCGCCATAGCCGTCGCGTGTCAGGAATTACCAACCTTAGCTTGAACTCGATCGACGTTCTGTCCGGCTTGGATACAGTGAAAATCTGTGTAGCCTACGACTTGGATGGGGAACGCATCGACCACTACCCAGCAAGCTTGGAGCAACTCAAACGTTGCAAACCAATCTATGAAGAATTACCAGGCTGGTCAGAAGACATCACAGGTGTCCGCCACTTGGATGAGCTTCCAGAAAATGCCCGCAACTATGTCCGCCGTGTCGGTGAATTAGTTGGTGTGCGCATTTCAACCTTCTCAGTCGGACCAGATCGTGACCAAACCAATATCCTTGAAAGTGTGTGGTCTAGTTTATAAGCAAATGAAGATAAGAGAGTGGGACAGAAATCGGTCATTCGTTAGAATTCGATTTCATCGTCCCACCTCCGCACAGTTGAGTAGGGCTGTAAAAGCTGATGAAATCAGCGTAGTAGAGCCACTCAACCACTGCGTCTTGCTCGACAATCCAAAGACAATTGAGAGGCTAGGACTTTTGTCCCAGCCTCTTTTTGAAAGCAGAAAGAGGAAAAAATGTATCAAACGATTTTATTTGACCTAGACGGCACCTTGACCAATTCAGAACTAGGGATTACCAACTCGGTGGCCTATGCCTTAGGAAAATATGGGATTCAAGTGCCAGACAAGAAAGCATTGAGAGTTTTCATTGGTCCGCCCTTGCAGGAGTCTTTTGAGCGCTTTTATGGATTTTCTAAGGAAGAATGTTTAAAGGCCATTGACTACTATCATGAGTATTTTTCCGAAAAAGGCATTTATGAAAATGAGGTCTATCTAGGCGTTCCTGACTTGCTGGCTTCTCTCAAGCAGGCTGGCAAACAGTTGATTGTAGCTACGTCAAAGCCTGAAGAATTTTCCATTCAAATTCTCAAACACTTTGGTTTGTATGATTATTTTGACTTTGTCGCTGGTGCGACCATGGATAGAAAACGTAGTAAAAAAAGCGATGTTATCCAGTATGCCTTGGAGCAAAATGGGATTACAGATTTGGCGCATACCATCATGATTGGAGACAGGGAGCACGATGTGCTTGGCGCTCAAGCGCAAAAGCTTGATTCTATCGGTGTCCTTTATGGCTTTGGAAGCAGGGAAGAATTGGAAGAAGCCGGCGCCACCTATATTGCTCAAGAAGTTGGCGAAATTGCAGCTTTTATAGGATAACCTTTTCCAAAATATTAAAAGTTGGAACTTTTCTAATCTGCTGAATATTGCTTGATTTAATATTTCTATCGGTGTACACTTACTGCAGGTTAAGTCACACAGATTAAGAGGTGATAATATGAATTTGTCACGATATATATTAAAATATAGTACTGATGATGGTACGTTGTATTTTAATACTAAAACCAATCATTCATTTTTTCTTACGAATGAATTGAATAGAGTAGTCGACAGCAATGATGTGATTAGGAAAGAGTTTCATGCTTATCTTGATAAAAATAAATATTTAAGTGAGGGTGAGTATGAGGTCGAAAAGTATCTATCTAAAATAAGCGATACAGATGCTGAATTATTGGAACTAACAATTTTGACACATGGAGATTGTAATTTTCGGTGAAGGTTAAAGTGAATAACAAATTCGATGACAAAATGAATGCTAAACCTAGAGTATTTAACTATAATTGTGATTGTAAATAATCACGATTTTAAATAAATTTAGAGAAGAGGGTTGTGCTAGCCCTCTATTTTGATGGATGATAATTATGAGAAATATTTATAAGTACATTGATAAGAAGTATCTTTTTCCTATTTTTTTAGGGCGTATTGTGAATAGTGGTTTGGTGTTGGCGCAACCTCTGATTTTAACGAAGGCCTTGAAGTTAGATCAAGACGGCCTTTCTTATGGAAAAATTCTCAATTTTGTTTTATTTGGTTTGTCTGTCTATCTTGTTATTTATAGTCTGATGCTGTTTTCAAACTATTCGCACAATATATTCCGAAGAGAAATCAACAAAAGTGTCCGTGCCCTTTTATTTAAGAAAGTCATATTGAATCCTAAATTTTCCAATGATGAAAAAGTTAGTCTGCTAACTCAAGATATGGAATATGTGGGCGATAATTATTTGGAAAATATAAATGTTATGGTGAGTTGGGGATTTGTCGCCCTTGTTACAGCCATTTATATTGTTTCACAAAATTTTCTCTTAGGACTTATTTTTGTCATTTTTACGATTATGAGACCTATTCCTCAGTTCATCATGAATCGTCGTTTACAAGATTCGGGAGACAGCTGGTCCAAGCTTAGAACGAAATTACATGGGCTTGTCTCGGATAGTATGCAAGGCAGCCAAACCTTACGGATTAATCAGGCCATGAGGCTGAATGAAGAGCGCGTGAATGATTTAAACGGAGAATATCAAAAAGCCATCCAAAGATTTTGTTTCACACATAATATTATTTTTTTCTTTAATGGATTTATGGTCTTTTTTAGTCAGGTTGTTCCTCTTGCTTTAGGCTTTTATTTGAGTTTACAGGGAAATTCTATTTCTATTACAAGCCTCATCTCTATGTATGTTGCTGCGGGGATGCTGGTAGAACCGATCCAAACTCTGATGTACAGTGCAGCCAATCTCCAAGGTGCCTTGCCGACTGCGAACCGCCTGTTTAAGATTATCGAGGAAGAACCTGATTTCGAAGAGACAAAGGATCAATTTGTTGAAAATCTCGAATCGTTGTGCTTAAATCATATTTCAAAAAGTTTTGCTGAACGTCAGCTTTTTTCTGATTTGACGGCGACGATTTCAGTAGGTCAGAAGGTCTTAATCAAAGGACCGAGCGGGTCTGGAAAGACGACTCTTTTTCGCTTGATTTTAGGAGAAGAAGTATGTGATGAGGGTGACATTTTCGTTCAGTATGATGGAAATCAAATAACGAGTCATTTCCAAGGGAATATCGGTTTAATTAGCCAGCATCCCTTCCTGTTTAACGATACTATCCGCTATAATCTAACTTTTGGTCAGCCTTTTCAGGACCATGAATTATTGGAGGTATTGGACCGAGTTGGCTTAATAGATGAATTTCAGGATATTTTGAATGTAGAAATTCATAATAATGGTGAAAACATTTCAGGAGGTCAGCGTGTCAGATTAGAGTTGGCTCGTTTTCTCTTACGCGAGAAGGATATTTTATTAGCGGACGAAGTGACATCAGCTTTGGACGAAAAAAATAGTCGTCTGGTTAGAGACCTAATCTTTTCTTTGCCGATCACGGTACTAGAAATAGCCCATCATATTGATGAAGAAGAGCGCTATGACCAAATCCTTGAGTTACGTAAAGGATGAGCGATGCCACAATAGTTGGTTCTGCGACAAAGCGGATAGTAGTAAGCCAGCAATTTGTCAGATATTTTTGAGATTCTAAGTGGTGATATTTCCAAAATCATCAATACTCAGAGAACTTAAGCTTTATTTAAGATAGGCCAGCTATACTAGAAGCATAAACAAAGACCTCCTAACTTTGTTTAAACCTCCTAAACTTTTTCATAATAATCTCCCATAAGAGTCGCCCAATCGGCGGCTTTTTTTGTGAGTCGTAAGCTGCCTATGGTATAATGAACAAAGAAACTAAAAGGAAGAAGGAAGAGATGGACTACACGATAGAGGAAAAAGCGATGTTTATGAGGGAAGCCCTGAAGGAGGCGGAGATTGCCCTCGCCAATGATGAAATACCGATTGGCTGTGTCTTGGTCAAGGATGGTCAGATTATCGGGCGTGGACATAATGCGCGTGAGGAGCTGCAGCGGGCGGTCATGCATGCGGAAATCATGGCGATCGAGGAGGCCAATCAGCGTGAAAATAGCTGGCGCCTGCTGGATACGACGCTTTTTGTCACGATTGAGCCCTGTGTCATGTGTAGTGGTGCCATTGGTCTAGCTCGGATTCCCCAGGTGATTTACGGGGCGACCAATCAGAAGTTCGGTGGAGCAGGTAGTCTCTACGACATTTTGGCAGATGAACGCCTCAATCACCGAGTCGAAGTAGAAACAGGAATCTTGGAAGCAGAATGTGCAGCCATCATGCAGACCTTCTTCCGCCAAGGTCGGGAACGAAAAAAACAAGCCAAGCTCGCAGCCAAGGCCGAAACACAAGAATAAAAACCGGACCTTTGCAAATCGAACAAATTATGATATAATACCTATCGGAGCAACAGTTCTGCGTGAAGCGGGTCAGGGGAGGAATCCAGCAGCCCTAAGCGAAGTGAACTGTGTGCTCTTTTTCTATAGCTCTTAGTGAGGTAAGCCTGTAAGGCGCAACCGAACTTAGAGATATTGATCCTGAGGAGCGAAGCGACGTGAGGGCTATAGCGTAACATGAAATTAGCCTATAAGGCGCAACCGAGCTTAGAGATATTGATCCTGAGGAGCGAAGCGACGTGAGGGCTATAGCGTAACATGAAATTAGCCTATAAGGCGCAACCGAGCTTAGAGATATTGATCCTGAGGAGCGAAGCGACGTGAGGGCTATAG
>NZ_JAQFJL010000008.1:0-69867 GCF_030440045.1 Streptococcus sp. SP8
AGATATTGACAACGTGAGTTTAACTTGTTAGAATATAGATGTTCAATTTTGAATGTTTAATCATTCAGAGTTAAGTGACGATAGCCTAGGAGATACACCTGTACCCATGCCGAACACAGCAGTTAAGCCCTAGAACGCCGGAAGTAGTTGGGGGTTGCCCCCTGTGAGATAAGGTAGTCGCTTAGCTTTATTCCGCCATAGCTCAGTTGGTAGTAGCGCATGACTGTTAATCATGATGTCGTAGGTTCGAGTCCTACTGGCGGAGTATAGAATAAAAGAGATCAAGTAATTGGTCTCTTTTTTTGCTTTTGATTTTAATGTTAATTAAAGCTCCGTTTAGTTAACGGAGCTTTTCTCTATTTAGTTATTTGGGAAAAATGCTTGATATAAGGCTTTAATTGCTTTTTCTTCTTGATCTTTACTTACAACGAACATAATGGAAACTTCACTAGAACCTTGAGAGATCATTTGAATATTCACTTCATTCTCTGATAGTGCTTTGGCTGCAGTGGCAGTAACCCCTACCTGACTCTTCATTTTCTCCCCAACAATCATAATGATGGAAAGATCATGTTCAATTTCGGCTGTGTCAACTTCGAGTTTTTGCGTTAATTGTTTTAAAATTTCTTGTTCTTTGATTGGAGTCAGTTCACGTGAACGCAAAATGATGGACAAGTCATCGATTCCTGTTGGCATATGTTCCCAACTGATATTTAGATCTTCTAAAATTTGAAGGACTTTTCGACCAAAACCGACTTCACGGTTCATAAGGTATTTTGTAGTGTTAATACTAACGAATCCTGAATCACCTGCAATTCCTACAACAGTCACATGATCATTTGAATGTTCCAAAACAATGCGGGTTCCAGGGTGGTCTGGATTATTAGTATTTTTAATGACTAATGGAATTTTACCTCTGTATGCTGGAACGAGTGCTTCATCATGCAAGACTGAAAAACCAGCATAGGCCAATTCGCGCATTTCTTTGTAGGTTAATTCAGGAATAGAATGTGGGTGTTTAATAATACCTGGATGTGCCGCAAAAATACCATTTACGTCTGTAAAGTTTTCGTATAAGTCTGCTTTTACACCTGCTGCAATGATCGATCCTGTAATGTCAGATCCACCACGAGAAAATGTACAAATGTCACCATCTTGAGTAACACCAAAGAAACCTGGAATGACAATCACTTCACTTGAATCTTTTAGTTCTTCAATTTTATCGTAACTAGATGGTAAAATACGAGCGTTGGATGGTTCTGCAGTGACCGTAATTCCTGCCTCTTTTGGATGGATATATCTTGCTTCTAATCCATTTTGATTGAAATAAGCAGCAATGAGTTTAGCATTGTTATTTTCGCCTGCTGCTAAGAATGCATCGTATGTGAATGGATTCCCTTTTTTAGGTAAATTTGTTAAATCATAGATATCTTCAGCAATTTCTTGAATAATGGAATCTTTGAGACCCAATTCTTCTGTAATGGCACGATAACGTTCAATAATCCACTGTTGTGTTTGTGTGACATCCTTATCTGAAGTATATTCTTTATAATAGCGGATCAGAGCATCTGTTACTTTTGTGTCTTCAGCGTTGCGCTTACCTGGAGCTGATACAACTACAAATCTTCTTTCTGGATCATCTTTAATGATATCAAGTACTTTTTTTAATTGAGAAGCTGATGCTAGAGAACTTCCACCGAATTTAGTTACTTTCATATTTTCTCCTTAATAGTTTCATTAATACATTATACCAAAGTTCAGTTATTGATACAATGTATTTACAGATAGGGCATAAAATAATTGATTCTGTAGAGGAGAGAAATTGTAATTATTCAAATTTTACAATTTTGTTACATCTTATAGATATATTTTACTATTTTACTTTTTTGTGGTATGATATGTTATAATTCAAAAGTTTTAATATCAAAATATTTTATATTTAAACAAAAGGAGTCTGTGATGTTTGAAACAATTTTGTATTCTGTCGAAAACGACCTCGCGACAATCTCTTTAAATCGTCCTGAAGTATCCAATGGTTTTAACATTCCAATGTGTCAGGAAATTTTAGCTGCCCTGGAAGATGCAGAAAAAAATGAGGAAGTAAAATTCATTATTCTATCAGCAGAAGGGAAAATCTTTTCAGTTGGTGGAGATTTGAGCGAAATGAAACGCGCAGTCGATGCGGATGACATCGAGTCTCTTGTTTTAATTGCCGAATTAGTTAATACGATTTCAAAGAAAATCAAGCAATTGCCAAAACCGGTTATTATGGTGGCAGATGGAGCGGTTGCTGGAGCAGCTGCTAATATTGCAGTAGCTGTTGATTTTTGTATTATTAGTGATCGTACTAAATTTATCCAAGCCTTTGTTGGGGTTGGTTTAGCACCGGATGCGGGTGGGTTATTCTTGTTAGGAAAAGCCATTGGCATGTCTCGGGCTACTCATTTAGTAATGACGGGTGAAGCCTTGACTGCTGAAAAGGCATTTGATTATGGTCTAGCTTATCGTGTTTGTGAATCTGAAAGACTCGATAAAACAGTTGAGCAATTGCTTAAAAAATTAAGAAGAGGATCTTCAAATTCTTATGCTGCCATGAAAGAAATGGTTTGGGAAGCATTCTTGAAAGAATGGGACCAATATGCGGGTCTTGAATTGGATTTGCAAAAGAAACTAGCATTTACAGAAGATTTCAAGGAAGGGGTTATTGCCTACTCTGAGAAACGTCGGCCACAATTTAAAGGAAAATAAATTTGTAATTTTTCTATATTTTGTGAAAAAATGCTTGCAAATTATTTTCATTTTTGATAAAATTTGACTATCAAAGTAAAATTAGGAGGTGGAGTTTTGAATTACCAATTAGTTAACGACTATTTAACATCCATCTTTAATAATGTTTTGGTTATTGAGGAGTCGAGTCTAAGAGCAAGTCGATTCAAAGATGTTTCTATTAAAGAAATGCATACGATC
The DNA here is from genome assembly GCF_030440045.1 of Streptococcus sp. SP8. NCBI lineage: Bacteria > Bacillati > Bacillota > Bacilli > Lactobacillales > Streptococcaceae > Streptococcus > Streptococcus sp. SP8. The sequence continues at coordinate 2,968 of NZ_JAQFJL010000008.1, forward strand.
GATGTGATTGGTTCGACACCGAATGCAACCCCGAGTGATATTTCACGGGAGTTGATGGTGACTTTGGGGACTGTCACGACAAGTTTGAATAATCTTGAGCGCAAAGGGTATATCGAAAGAAGAAGATCGGAAGTTGATCGCCGGGTTGTACACTTGAGTTTAACGAAGAACGGTCGTCTACTTTATCGTCTTCATCAGCAATTCCATAAACGGATGGTCAACCAGATTATTGGAGATATGAGTCCCGAAGAGAAGAAAGTGATGCAAAAAGGATTGCAAAATCTGTATCGTTTCTTGGAGGAAATTAAATAATGGTCTTTGCTAAAATTAGTCAAGTTGCTCATTATGCACCTGACCAAGTCGTATCAAATGATGATTTGGCTGAGATCATGGATACAAGTGATGAATGGATCAGTAGTCGGACAGGTATCCTTCGGCGTCACATTTCAAAAGATGAGACAACAAGTGACCTAGCAACAGTTGTTGCACAAAGATTATTAGCAAAAGCAAACTTAGATGCTGAGGAAATTGATTTCATCGTTGTTGCTTCGATTACACCAGATAGCTTAATGCCATCAACTGCAGCCCGGGTACAAGCTAATATTGGAGCTTCTCGAGCTTTTGCATTTGATCTGACTGCAGCATGTAGCGGATTTGTATTTGCATTAGCCACTGCTGAAAAATACATTTCTTCAGGGATGTACCGGCGAGGGATTGTGATCGGTAGTGAGACGCTTTCAAAAGTATTAGACTGGTCAGATCGCTCTACTTCAGTACTTTTTGGAGATGGAGCTGGCGGTGTTTTGCTTGAAGCGAGCGATCAAAAATCGTTTTTGTTTGAAAATCTCTTTACGGATGGTAGCCGAGGTTCTAGTCTTGAATCTTGCTATTTGGGTCTGTCTTCTCCTTATTCAGAGGAAATTACCGATCGAAGATATCTGACGATGGATGGACGGGCGGTTTTTGATTTTGCTATTCGTGATGTCACGAAAAGCATTCAAAAGATTATAGCAGACGCCTCTATGGAAGCAGAAGAGATTGACTATTTTCTTTTACATCAGGCGAATGACCGAATGTTAGATAAGATGTCAAAAAAACTGGGTGTCTCTAGAGAGAAGATCCCAGCAAATATGATGGAATATGGGAACACTAGTGCTGCTAGTATCCCCATTCTATTATCGGAGTGTGTCGAGAATCATCGAATCAAGATGGATGGAAGTCAAAAAATTCTTCTTACAGGATTCGGTGGAGGTTTGACATGGGGCACACTTCTTGTTACAATCTAGTTAAACATGTGGAAACACATTTTAAAAATTTATATATTATTTTTTAAGGAGGCCTATCATGGCAGTATTTGAAAAAGTACAAGAAATTATCGTTGAAGAACTTGGTAAAGAACCATCAGAAGTAACTCTTGAATCTACATTCGAAGATTTAGAAGCTGATTCATTGGATTTGTTCCAAGTGATCTCTGAAATCGAAGATGCTTTTGATATTCAAATCGAAACTGAAGAAGGATTATCTACAGTTGGTGATCTTGTCGCTTACGTAGAAGAAAAAACAAAATAATGATAGATGAGAGTATCGAAAGATATTCTCTCTTGTTTAGGTAATAGTTTGAGGCTCAAAGAAACAATCTTTCGAACTCAAACTATTACTTAAGCGAAAAAAGAGGTAGGTATAATGCAAACACGAATTACTGAACTATTGAATATTAAATATCCAATCTTCCAAGGTGGGATGGCATGGGTTGCTGATGGTGATTTGGCTGGAGCAGTATCAAATGCTGGAGGTCTTGGAATCATTGGTGGTGGGAACGCTCCAAAAGAAGTTGTAAAGGCTAACATCGATAAGGTGAAGTCTATTACAGATAAACCTTTTGGTGTAAATATCATGCTTTTGTCCCCATTTGCAGATGACATTGTTGACCTGGTGATTGAAGAAGGTGTAAAGGTTGTTACAACTGGTGCTGGAAATCCAGGGAAATACATGGATCGTTTCCATGAAGCAGGGATCACTGTAATTCCAGTGGTTCCGTCTGTCGCACTTGCAAAACGGATGGAAAAATTGGGCGCTGATGCAGTGATTGCAGAAGGAATGGAAGCTGGAGGTCACATTGGTAAATTGACGACTATGACCTTGGTTCGCCAAGTGGTTGAAGCTATTTCTATTCCAGTAATTGGTGCTGGAGGAGTCGCTGATGGTGCCGGTGCTGCAGCTGTCTTTATGTTAGGTGCCGAAGCTGTTCAGGTGGGAACTCGTTTCGTGGTTGCAAAAGAATCTAATGCTCACCAAAACTTTAAGAATAAAATCTTGAAAGCGAAAGATATTGATACGGTGGTTTCTGCATCAGTTGTTGGACACCCTGTTCGTGCGATCAAGAATAAATTGGCTTCAGCCTATAACCAAGCTGAAAGAGATTTCTTGGCAGGTAAGAAGACTCAAGAAGAAATTGAAGAATTAGGTGCAGGTGCTCTTCGCAATGCCGTCGTTGATGGAGATGTTGACAATGGATCTGTAATGGCGGGTCAAATTGCTGGACTTGTAAGCAAGGAAGAAACTTGTGCTGAAATTCTAGAAGATATCTATTATGGTGCAGCCAAGGTAATTCAAAAAGAGGCTGCTCGTTGGGCAGATGTAAACGTCTAAAAACGTCGAAAGGATTAGGATAGTGACAAAACGTGCGTTCTTATTTGCTGGTCAAGGGGCTCAGAAATTGGGCATGGCGAGCGATTTGTATGCGGCTTATCCCGTTGTTAAAGAGACCTTTGATACGGCTAGTCGTATTCTAGGTTATGATTTGCGTGAATTGATTGATTCTAACGAAGAAAAACTGAATCAGACACGCTATACTCAACCGGCTATTCTGACAACGTCAGTAGCCATTTATCGTCTCTTAGCAGAAAATGGTATCACTCCTGATATTGTTGCCGGCCTTTCTTTAGGGGAATATTCTGCCCTGGTTGCGGCTGGAGCTCTTTCGTTTGAAGATGCAGTAGCTTTGGTTGCAAAACGTGGTGAATTTATGGAAACAGCTGCTCCTGCTGGAAGTGGGAAAATGGTTGCTGTCATGAATACAGATCCAAGTTTGATTGAAGAAATCTGTCAACAAGCATCTGAAAAGGGTGTAGTAACACCAGCTAACTACAATACGCCAGCACAAATTGTGATTGGTGGTGAAGTTGCGGCTGTGGATTACGCTGTGGAATTGCTTAAAGAAGCTGGTGCTAAACGTCTGATTCCTCTTAATGTTTCAGGTCCATTCCACACAGCCTTACTGGAATCTGCTAGTCAAAAATTGGCGACTGAACTAGAAAAAGTATCATTTAATGATTTTGATCTTCCTTTAGTTGGGAATACAGAAGCTACGATCATGAAGTCGGAAGATGTGAAAGCACTGTTGGCCCGTCAAGTAAAAGAACCGGTTCGTTTCTATGATTCAATTGCTACGATTCAAGACTTTGGTGTAGATGAAGTCATCGAGATCGGACCTGGAAAAGTCTTGTCAGGATTCTTGAAGAAAATTGATAAAACTCTTCCAACTCATAACGTCGAAGATCAGGCTAGTCTAGATGCACTTCTGAATGCTTAAAACGAGGTAAAGATGGAACTTAAAAATAAAAATGTTTTTGTAACAGGTTCAACACGAGGAATTGGATTGGCTGTGGCTCATAAATTTGCGAGTCTCGGTGCCAATGTTGTCCTAAATGGACGTTCTGAAATTTCTGAGGACTTGCTTGCACAGTTTGCTGACTATGGTGTGACTGTTGTTGGTATTTCTGGGGATATTTCTAATGGCGAAGATGCTCAACGTATGGTAGCTGAAGCAATTGAAAAGCTTGGAAGTGTTGATGTTTTGGTCAATAACGCTGGGATTACAAACGACAAGTTGATGTTGAAGATGACTGAAGAAGATTTTGAACGTGTCTTGAAAATCAACTTGACAGGTGCCTTTAATATGACTCAAGCTGTCTTAAAACCGATGTCTAAAGCTCGTCAAGGGGCCATTATCAACATGTCCTCTGTTGTTGGTCTAATGGGGAATATCGGTCAAGCTAACTATGCGGCTTCAAAAGCTGGTTTGATTGGTTTCACTAAATCAGTAGCGCGTGAAGTTGCGGCTCGTGGCGTTCGTGTGAATGCCATTGCACCTGGTTTCATTGAATCAGATATGACTGATGCTATTCCAGAGAAAATGAAAGATGCCATGCTAGCTCAAGTGCCAATGAAACGAATTGGTCAAGCTGAAGAAGTGGCAGAAGTTGCGGCTTTCTTAGCAGGTCAAGAATATTTAACTGGTCAAACAATTGCCATTGATGGCGGAATGACTATGCAATAATGAATGCTCACTGATCGAAAATCACTTACTTAAATATCCATCCGACAAAAGGAGAATATATATGTCTACAAATCGTGTTGTTGTTACAGGTTATGGTGTAACCTCACCAATCGGAAATACACCAGAAGAATTTTGGAATAGCCTTCATGAAGGAAAAATTGGGATCAAACCCATTACGAAATTTGATGCTTCTGAAATTCCAGTCTTTAATGCTGGTGAAATTCAAGATTTCCCATTCGATAAATATTTCGTGAAAAAAGATCAAAATCGTATGGATACGTACTCATTGTATGCAATCTATGCTGCGATGGAAGCTATTGAAAATTCAGGCTTGAATATGGAAGAAGAAGACCGCGATCGTGTAGGTGTGATTGTATCATCTGGTATCGGTGGTTTGCAAGAATTGGAAGACCAAATTATCCGGATGCATGAACGTGGGATGAAGAGAATCCAACCCATGTTTATTCCGAAAGCTCTTTCAAACATGGGTGCTGGAAACATCGCACTTAAGATTGGGGCTCAAGGGGTATGTAAATCCGTGACAACTGCTTGTGCTTCTGCCAATGATGCAATTGGTGAAGCTTTCCGTGAAATTAAATTTGGTATGCATGATGTTGTTTTGGCAGGTGGTGCTGAAGCTTCGATTACTAAGATTGGTATCGGTGGTTTCAATGCCCTTACGGCCCTTTCAACAACGGAAGACCCAGAACGTTCATCTATTCCATTTGACAAAGACCGTAATGGTTTTGTGATGGGGGAAGGTGCAGGGGTTCTTGTCATCGAAAGTTTGGAACATGCCCAAAAACGTGGTGCTAACATTTTGGCTGAGATTGTTGGTTATGGTTCAAACTGTGATGCCTACCATATGACAACACCGACACCAGATGGTTCAGGTGCGGCCAAAGCAATTAAATTAGCGATCAATGAAGCTGGTATTAAGCCTGAAGACGTCGATTATGTCAATGCTCATGGTACATCTACACCTGCCAATGAGAAAGGTGAAAGCGGAGCTATTGTTTCTGTACTTGGTAAAGAAGTTCCTGTATCATCTACGAAATCATTTACAGGACACTTGCTTGGTGCTGCTGGTGCGGTTGAAGCGATTGCTACCATCGAAGCGATTCGTCACAGCTTTGTACCAAAAACTGCTGGTACTAAAGAATTGTCTGACTATATCGAAGCAAACGTTGTTTATGGTGAAGGTCAAGAAGCGGATATTCAGTACGCTATCTCAAATACCTTTGGTTTTGGAGGACACAATGCTGTTCTGGCCTTTAAACGTTGGGAGGGTTAATTCATGAATATTTCTGAAATCAAAGATTTGTTGGCTCAATTTGATGCGTCAACTTTGCGTGAATTCTCATATAAAAATAATGGCGAAGAATTGAATTTGAGTAAAAACCAAACGAGTTCAGTTGCGGCTACACCGGTTGCTCCTGCAGTTGAAGTGGTAGCAACTCCTCAAACTCCTGTAGTAGCCCCTGTTGTTGAAGCACCAGCAACTCCAGCTGTAGCGGCTGAACCAGTTGCTGCTCCAGCTCAGGCTGCAGAAGGTGATGTGGTTGAAAGTCCATTGGTTGGGGTGGCTTACTTGTCGCCAGCTCCGGATAAACCAGCCTTTGTATCTGTAGGAGACAAAGTTACTAAGGGTCAAACACTCTTGATTATCGAAGCCATGAAAGTGATGAATGAAGTCCCAGCGCCTAAAGATGGGGTAGTCACTGAAATTTTGGTAACGAATGAAGAAATGGTTGAATTTGGAAAAGGATTGGTTCGAATCAAATGACAATTGATATTAATGCTATTCGTGAGGCTTTGCCACATCGTTACCCAATGCTTTTGGTGGATCGCGTATTGGAAACAAGCGAAGATACGATTGTTGCCATTAAAAATGTGACAATTAATGAACCATTTTTTAATGGACATTTTCCACAATATCCTGTTATGCCAGGTGTTCTTATCATGGAAGCTTTGGCACAAACAGCAGGTGTACTAGAGTTGTCAAAACCTGAAAATAAAGGGAAATTAGTCTTTTATGCAGGGATGGACAAGGTGAAGTTTAAAAAACAAGTCGTTCCAGGAGATCAACTGGTGATGACAGCTACTTTTGTCAAACGTCGTGGAACCATTGCTGTTGTTGAAGCGAAAGCAGAGGTAGACGGTAAGCTTGCAGCTTCAGGAACACTTACTTTTGCAATTGGAAATTAAGAAAGGCCTATCTATGTTTCGTAAGATCTTAATCGCCAATCGTGGTGAGATTGCAGTGCGCATTATTCGTGCGGCTCGTGAACTTGGCATCGAGACGGTTGCGGTGTATTCTACTGCTGATAAAGAAGCCTTGCATACCTTACTAGCGGATGAAGCGGTCTGTATTGGACCTGCTAAATCAACAGAATCTTATTTGAATATGAGCGCTGTCTTGTCTGCGGCTGTTTTAACAGGAGCAGAAGCTATCCACCCTGGTTTTGGATTTTTAAGTGAAAACTCAAAATTTGCGACCATGTGTGAGGAAGTGGGCATTAAATTTATTGGTCCTTCTGCTAAAGTCATGGATTTGATGGGGGATAAGATTAATGCTCGTAAACAGATGATCAAAGCAGGAGTGCCTGTTATTCCTGGATCAGATGGTGAAGTGTATACTGCTGAAGAAGCCCTCGAGATTGCAGAACGTATTGGTTACCCTGTGATGTTGAAAGCATCTGCAGGAGGCGGTGGTAAGGGAATTCGGAAGGTTGAAAAACCAGAAGATTTGGTTGCTGCTTTTGAATCTGCTTCCTCAGAAGCTCAAGCTGCTTTTGGGAATGGTGCCATGTATATGGAGCGGGTGATTTATCCGGCACGCCACATTGAAGTACAGATTTTAGCGGATCAGCATGGACATGTCATTCACTTAGGTGAACGCGATTGCTCTCTTCAACGGAACAATCAAAAAGTTCTAGAAGAATCCCCTTCAATTGCTATCGGAAAAACTCTTCGTAATCAAATTGGTTCTGCTGCTGTTCGGGCTGCTGAATCAGTTGGGTATGAGAATGCTGGAACGATTGAATTCTTGTATGATGAAGGCAAGGGTGAGTTCTACTTTATGGAAATGAATACCCGTGTGCAAGTGGAGCATCCTGTCACAGAATTTGTAACAGGAGTTGATATCGTTAAGGAACAGATTAAAATCGCAGCTGGCCAAGAATTATCCGTTACTCAAGAGGATATTGTCATTAAAGGCCATGCGATTGAATGCCGGATCAATGCGGAAAATCCTTCCTTCAACTTTGCACCAAGCCCAGGTAAGATCACTAATCTCTATCTTCCAAGTGGTGGGGTTGGCTTGCGTGTGGATTCTGCTGTGTATCCTGGTTATACGATTCCGCCATACTATGATAGTATGATTGCCAAGATCATTGTCCATGGTGAAAATCGCTTTGATGCACTGATGAAAATGCAGCGTGCTCTTTATGAGTTGGAAATCGATGGTGTCACCACCAATAGCAGTTTCCAGTTGGATTTGATTTCAGATTCACATGTGATCGCTGGTGATTATGACACTGCATTTTTGATGGAACAATTCCTTCCAAATTATAATAAGGAATGATGAAAAAGCCTGGACTTGTGAGGGAAGTATGAACATCATCTTCACAGTTTCAGGCTTTTATAGTAATGCTGCAGATACTGTAGCATATTATAAGGAGTAAGTAATGGCATTATTTTCTAAAAAAGATAAATATATTCGGATCAATCCGAATAGGTCAGCCTGGAAGGAGCCTCAGCCAAAACCTGAAGTTCCTGATGAACTATTTTCACAATGCCCAGGTTGTAAACATACCATTTACCAAAAGGATTTAGGTAGTGAGCGTGTCTGCCCGAATTGTGGCTATACCTTCCGTATTTCTGCTAAAGAACGCTTGGCGCTGACAGTGGATCCAGCTAGCTTTGAAGAAATGTTTACAGGAATCGAAACGACAGATCCTTTGAATTTCCCAAATTATAAGAAGAAACTAGCAGCAGTGCGGGAAATGACAGGACTGGATGAAGCTGTCCTGACTGGAACTGCCTTGATTAAAGGTCAAAAAGTTGCGCTTGGGATCATGGATTCCAACTTTATCATGGCTTCAATGGGTTCTGTAGTAGGCGAAAAAATTACTCGTTTATTTGAATTTGCGACAAAAGAAAAATTGCCAGTTGTTCTCTTTACCGCTTCCGGTGGTGCTCGGATGCAAGAAGGAATCGTGAGTTTGATGCAAATGGCAAAAATTTCTGCGGCTGTTCAACGTCATTCTAAAGAAAAATTGTTCTATTTGACGGTATTGACAGATCCGACAACTGGTGGGGTGACAGCCTCATTTGCTATGGAAGGTGATATTATCATGGCAGAGAGTCAGGCCTTGGTTGGTTTTGCCGGTCGGCGTGTGATCGAATCAACTGTGCGTGAAAAATTGCCAGATGATTTCCAAAAAGCAGAATTTCTACAAGAACATGGATTTGTAGACTTGATCGTGGAGAGAAGCCAAATCCGAGCAACAGTTGGACAATTATTGGCCCTTCATGGAGGTAAACATGAGTAAAATAACACAGATTATTAAAGAGGCACGTGACCAAGGAAGATTGACTGCGCTTGATTTTGCTCAAGGAATCTTTGATGATTTTATCGAATTACATGGAGATCGAAACTTCCGTGATGATGGTGCGGTGATTGGTGGGATTGGACGCTTAGGCGATCAAACGGTTACAGTCGTTGGGATCCAAAAAGGAAAAAATCTTCAGGATAATCTAAAACGTAATTTTGGGCAACCACATCCAGAAGGCTATCGAAAAGCTTTGCGCCTCATGAAGCAAGCAGAGAAATTTGGCCGTCCAGTTGTGACCTTTATCAATACAGCGGGTGCTTATCCTGGTGTTGGTGCTGAAGAACGAGGACAAGGGGAAGCCATTGCCCGCAACCTCATGGAAATGAGTGATCTAAAAGTTCCAATTATCGCGATTATCATCGGAGAAGGTGGTTCTGGAGGTGCCTTGGCTCTTGCTGTAGCAGACAAGGTTTGGATGCTGGAGAACTCCATCTATGCAGTCTTGAGTCCAGAAGGTTTCGCCTCTATTCTTTGGAAAGATGGAAGTCGTGCCATGGAAGCAGCAGAGTTGATGAAGATTACTTCTCACGAATTGTTAAATATGGAAATTGTCGATAAGGTGATTCCCGAGCATGGATTTTCAAATGGAGAACTACTGGCTCAAGTGAAGAAGGAATTACAGGAAGAGTTAAAGGTTTTACAAGCCTTACCTCTCGAAGAGCTTCTGGAGCAACGCTACCAACGTTTTCGTAAATATTAAAAAACTGAGCTTGCAAATTGCAAGACTCAGTTTTTTTAAACTTTATTTTGGTGCGATGACTTCTGCACCACCCATGTATGGGCGAAGGACTTCTGGAATGGTCACAGAACCGTCTTCGTTTTGGTAGTTTTCAAGAATAGCAGCGACGGTACGTCCGACTGCCAATCCAGAACCGTTCAAAGTGTGAAGGAGTTTTACCTTGCCATCTGCTTCATCACGGTAGCGGATTTGCGCACGGCGAGCTTGGAAATCTTCTGTATTGGAACAGCTTGAGATTTCACGGTAGGTGTTTTGCGCTGGAATCCATACTTCTAAGTCGTAAGTCTTGGCAGCTGAGAAGCCCATGTCTCCCGTTGAGAGAGCTACTACACGGTATGGAAGGTTCAGTTTTTGAAGGATATTTTCAGCATTGACAACCATTTTTTCCAATTCACCATATGAATCTTCTGGTTTGGCAAATTTCACCATTTCAACCTTATGGAATTGGTGCAAACGGATCAATCCACGAGTATCACGACCAGCTGAACCAGCTTCTGAACGGAATGATGGACTCATAGCGGTGAAGTAGATTGGAAGGTCTTTCCCATCAAGAATTTCATCGCGGTAGTAGTTTGTCAAAGGAACTTCAGCAGTTGGAATGAGGACATAATTAGTATCGCTAAGTTCAAAAGTATCTTCCTTGAATTTTGGATATTGTCCAGTACCAAACATAGAATCATGGTTGACCATGTAAGGAGGGATGACTTCAGTGTAGCCTTCCTTGCCATGTTCGTCCAACATGAAGTTGTAGATAGCGCGTTCTAAGCGAGCTCCAAGTCCTTTGTAAAAGAGGAAACGAGCACCAGTAACTTTAGCCCCGCGTTCCCAGTCAAGGATATCAAGGTCTTCACCTAAATCCCAGTGAGCTTTTGGTTCGAAGTCAAACTCGCGAGGAGTTCCCCAACGGCGAACTTCAACGTTGTCATCCTCATCTGCTCCAACAGGGACACTATCAGCAGGGATATTTGGAAGGGTAGTAGTGAATTCAGTTAATTTGGCATCGATTTCAGCCAATTCTGTATCCAATGCTTTGACTTCTGCAGAGAGGGTTTGCATGGCAGCAATCTTATCATCTGCATTTTCCTTGTTGCGTTTAGCTTGTGCGATTTCAGCAGATACAGTGTTACGCTCTGCTTTAAGATTTTCTACTTTGACTAAGATATCTCGACGTTTGGCATCGATTTCTTTCATTTCATTCAAAATAGCTGCATCTACGCCACGTGTTGCCAATTTTTTAGCAACCGTATCAAAGTCTGTACGAATTCGTTTAATATCTAACATAGCTTCTCCTTTAACAAAAAACACACCTGTTAGAGTGTTGGAGTGGCAGAGCCACGGTTCCATCCAACTTCACAGGTGTGCACTTGATTCGATATTGTATTTTAAAGAAACGGTAGAATTTCAATTAAGATTTCTATCTGCTCGCAGCAACCGCAGACTTTCTGAAAGAGACTCTTAACTTACTTATCCGTTTGCGTCTATTATACAAGAAAAGATCCTATTTTGCAAATAGATTTTTAATTTTAGCCGTGATGATTTGGATCAACGTAGGAAGTTTGACAATTTTCTCATTTCCTAGATGTTCCCGAGAAATCTTTAAAATTTTTCCAGAGTCTTTTGAAGCAAAGAGAAATTTTGATTCTCTGGTATAGATTTCAAAATGGCGGCTAATTTTACGTCCGGATACATTGGCTCCGATTCGCTCGATTTCTTGCCAGGGAATTTGGATGTAGTCTTCAACATTTGCATCCGCATAAAATTCAAAAGCGGCATTCCCGACTAGGATTTTTCCAACCTTTCCCCCCACTCCAAGGTAAGAAACCCCTGTAGTATGGAATTCAACGGTTTTATTCAATGATTGAGCCATGAGATCCTCCTGTATTGCTGTTCACTCCATTATATCATAATAAAAAGAAGGCCGAAACCTTCTTTTTAGTTGATCTTTGCTTACATCAAGCCAGCAACGTGTGCTAATACACCGATTACAAAGAGAGCGATGATGATAGTGATTGGAGATACTTTTTTCTTCAACAACCACATACAAGCAAAAGTAAGAAGCAATCCCATCAAACCAGGAATCAATGAATCCAAGTTTTGTTGGAAAGTTGTAACTTTTTCAGGTGTTTGAGATAGGCCTGAGCCAACTTGAGCGAAGGCTTCTTGGATACCCTTGTATCCTTCAGGAAGTTTATCCCAGTGGATATAAGCTTTGTCGTCTAATTTGACAGAAGAAACATTAAAGATGAATTTAATAGATACCCAACGTTCTACCAAGACAGCAAGGATGAACATCCCAAGGATAGAAGCCCCTTTAGTGATGTCTTGCAAGATCCCACCAGACATATCTTTGGTAATTTCAGAACCTGCTTTGTAACCAAGTTCTTGCGTGTACCACAAGAAGGCCATACGAATCGCATTCCATGCGATAAAGAAGATGAGTGGGCCAAGGATGTTACCAGATGCAGCAAGTGATGCACCAAGGGCACCAAGGATAGGACGTACTGTAAACCAGAAGACTGGATCTCCGATACCTGCCAAAGGACCCATCATACCAATTTTAACCCCTTGGATGGCAGCATCGTCAATCGCAGCACCGTTTGCTCTTTCTTCTTCAAGAGCAAGTGTTACCCCGATGATAGGAGCGGCAACGTATGGGTGAGTGTTGAAGAATTCCATGTGACGTTCAAGAGCAGCCGCTTGGTCTTCTTTCTTCGTGTAGAGTTTTTTGATAGCTGGGATCAATGAGTAAGCCCAACCCAAGTTTTGCATCCGTTCATAGTTCCAAGAACCTTGCAAGAAGGTTGAACGCCACCAAACTTTTTGACGATCTGATTTAGATAATTGTAATTTTTCAGTCATGATAGTGTCACACCTTTCTTAATAGTCTTCGAGAATGTCGCCGATTGGATCGTTAGAAGTAGCGGCTCCGCCACCTCCATTGCCACCTTTCTTAGAAAGAGTGAGGTAGATCAAGGCAAGGGCAACACCAATTGCTCCAAGAGCAATCAAGGTCAATTGGCTAACGGCAGCAAGGGCAAAACCGATGGCAAAGAATGGCCATACTTCACGACTCGCCATCATGTTGATAACCATGGCATAACCAACGGCTACAACCATACCACCACCGATTTGCATTCCATCAGAGAGCCATTTTGGCATTTGTTCAAGAGCAGTTTTGACAGTTTCAGCAGGAATCATCAACAAGAGGGCTGCAGGAATGGCGATACGAAGACCTTGAAGAAGAAGGGCCACAAAGTGAGCGCGTTCTACACCTTTGATATCCCCTTTTCTAGCAGCAGCGTCGGCAGTGTGAACCAAACCAACGGAAAGGGTACGGACGATCATGGTCAAGAAAAGACCAGCAACTGCAAGTGGAATAGCGACACTTTGAGCGACAACGATTCCTTTTGTACTGAAGTCTCCCCCAAGTACCATGATGATGGCAGCAGCGACAGATGCAAGGGCAGCATCGGGTGCAACTGCGGCACCAATGTTTGCCCAGCCAAGTGCAATAAATTGAAGTGAACCACCAAGCATAATGCCAGCAGTCAAATTACCTGTTACCAAACCGATTAAGGTACAAGCAACAAGGGGTTGGTGGAATTGGAATTGGTCAAGGATACCTTCAAGACCTGCTAAGAAGGCAACAACGACCACTAATACCATAGAAATAATAGACATGTTTAAAATCCTTTCGTAAGTAATCGATTATTGAACGTTAGCTTTGTTAATTAAGTCAAACAAATCTTTCTTAGAGTCATTTGGTACTTTACGGACGTCAAATTCAACTCCAAGATCACGCATTTTTTCAAATGTAGCCACGTCATCTTTATCCATTGACAACACATTGTTCACCATGGTTTTACCAGTTGAGTGGGCCATTGAACCAACGTTCAAGGTTTTAATCGGAACACCACCTTCAATGGCGCGAAGAGCATCTTGAGGTGTTTCAAATAAGATCAAAGCATGGGTATTTCCAAAACGTGGATCTTTTGCAACGTCGATCAATTTTTGAATTGGGACAACGTTTGCTTTCACACCATTTGGTGCCGCTTGTTTGATCAATTCCTTACGGAGTTCATCTTTGGCAACAGAATCTGAAGCAACAATGATCCGATCGGCTTTTGAATCAGGTGTCCAAGCAGTTGCGACTTGTCCATGAAGAAGACGTGTATCTAAGCGGGCAAGGTTAATCTTGAGTTTTCCATCTCCGATAACTGTTCCTTCTGGAATAGCAGCTTGGACTACAGGAGCAGCAGCGGCTGTACTAGCTTCTTCAACAGGATTCAATTCTTCTGGAAGGGCTTTGACACCGTCTTTTGCTTCCTTGATGATGTTTGCAGCGACTTGATCAACGCCGGCATTTGCATCCATCAAACGTTCTGTATAAGCTTGAATCAACATCGGAAGGTTCAATCCTGTGATGATCGCAAATTTACGATCTGGATTTTCTCCCATGACGCGACTTGCTTGGTTAAATGGAGAACCACTCCAAAGGTCAGCCAAAACCAAGACTTCATCTTCTGCATCAAATGCGGCAACAGCTGCATTAAATTTAGCATAGAGATCATCCGGGCCTTCACTTGGCATGAACGTAACCACTTGAACTTTCTCTTGATCCCCAAAGATCATCGAGCCGGATTGGTGGATTCCAGCTGCAAATTCACCGTGGCTAGCAATAATGATACCAATACTCATTATTGACATTCCTCCTTATAAAATTTGTTTGACTTTCAGTTTAAGAAAACTTTAAGCTACTTTATTATAAATCGTTTCCACACTTAAGTCAATTTTTCTATCAAAATCTCGATGTAAAAACATTGATTTATTATATTAAACTATCGTTAGATAGAAAAAGAATGCTCTTGAATGCATTTTGTTTATTACTTGTTGATGCTTAAAAAATCAATAATAGATATGTTTTATAGGATTTTGTTCTCAATGAAAAGATTCCGACAATCAAACGATATTCTCGAAAACAAAAATAAATATATAATAAATTGTAAAATAGAGTGATTGAGAGCACTCAAAAAAGACTAGCCCAGTTGGGCTAGTCCTGTAGGTTCAGTTGTTTAGTTTGTAAAGTCAAGTACCATACGTCCTTGAATGGTTCCGGCTTCCATTTCGTCAAAGACTTTGACAGCATCTTCTACTGGACGTTTTTGAACGACAGGGACTACCAAGCCTTCTGCACCAAATTGGAAAGCTTCTTCCAAGTCTTTACGAGTTCCTACAAGAGAACCAATGACTTGGATACCATCTAATACAGTTTTCACAATGCTGAGGTCCATCATTTCAGAAGGAAGACCAACTGCGACAACGCGGCCACCAGCACGAACAGAATCTACTGCTTGGTTGAAAGCTACTTTAGAAACGGCTGTTACGACAGCAGAGTGAGCTCCACCGTTTGTTTTTTCTTTGATCAATCCTGGGACATCTTCGACTTCGCGACCGTTGATGACAAAGTCTGCACCAACTTCTTTCGCCAATTCTAGTTTATCATTGTTGATATCGACAGCGATGACATGTGCGTTGAAGACTTTCTTAGCATATTGAACAGCCAAGTTTCCTAGTCCACCAGCTCCATAGATAACGATCCATTGTCCTGGTTCAGCTTTGGCTTCTTTGATGGCTTTGTAAGTTGTAACACCTGCACACGTAATAGAAGAAGCTTGAGCTGGATCTAATCCTTCCGGTACTTTCACTGCGTAATCTGCAGTAACGATACATTGTTCAGCCATTCCTCCATCAACAGAGTAACCAGCATTTTTTACAGTACGGCAAAGAGTTTCGCGACCAGTTGTACAGTATTCACAAGTTCCACATCCTTCGAAGAACCATGCGACACTGACACGATCCCCAACTTTTAGGCTCTTGACATCTGGAGCAACTTCTTTAACAATACCGATTCCTTCGTGTCCAAGAACACGGCCTGGAACTTTACCGAAGTCCCCGTGAGCAACGTGCAAGTCAGTGTGGCAGACACCACAGTATTCGATTTGAACAAGTGCTTCCCCTGTTTCAAGTGGACGCATGTCTTTGTTTGCAACGATTTCAACACCAGTACCTTCTGGATTTACAACAACAGCTTTCATTTTGTTCCTCCTTAAGTGAACGAGAAGCGATTTAGTTTTTTGAAAGCGCTTCTTTAATAACTATGTTAATAATATCACAAACCAGATGGCAAGGCAATGAAAAAAATGGAAAAATAGGAAGGTATTGATTAACTGATTAAGGATTTAGCTCAGAAAAAGACATGAGGGATAGCTCATGTCTATTAGTATTATAAGAATAATTGAATGAGTTGTCGCGCGACACCATCTTCGTTATTCGTGAAATCTGTGACGGAGTCTGCATAAGGGAGAAGGACGGAGCTGGCATTTTTCATGGCGTATCCATGACCAGCTAGTGCTAGCATGTCGGTATCGTTGTGCTCGTCTCCAAAGGCAATCAAATCCTTCTGATCCATATTGAGTTTATCCAGAAGGTAGGTCAGAGCAGAAGCTTTGGTCACATTTTTTGGATTGCATTCCAGAATATTTAAGGGACCACCCCAAGTATTGATAGACAGATTGTAGTCATAATGCCGATTCATTTCATCTGCCAGAGCATATTTGTCTTCCGCTTTCGTTTGAAAGAGGATACAGTTTGGGTCGCTCGTTACCCGTTCGGGGTTGAATTGATTTTCTGGTTGGAAAGCCTCAATACCGAATAATTTAGGATCTGCGACGTGCTCATTGGGATCGGTAATAAAGAATTTATTGCGGTATTCGCCTGCTATAAAGTCCGCTTGGATGGTGTCTCGGTTGGCGACCATATCTAGCAGGTATTTTTTATCTAAAGTCAAACATTGTTCATCCACCCATTTTTTCTCTGGGAGATGCGTAAGGGAGCCGTTAAAATTGATCATCGGAGTATCTAGCTCTAGTTGTTTGTAGTAGGTATGTGCCATACGGTAGGGGCGGCCTGTTGTAATAATGACTTTATGGCCAAGAGCACTAATTTTTTTAATGGTCTCAATGGTAAAGTCGCTCAATTTGCTTTCGGAATTCAAGAGAGTGCCGTCTAGATCTAGAGCGATCATCTTTTTATGCATATTTCAGTTCCTTTCGAGAAGAATGAGACCATTATATCAGAAAAATCGGAAAAGCGCTCAAAAATCGAGAAGAGAAGCGGGATTTCTTGAAAGACGAAAGATCTTTTGGTAGAATAGATATAACGTTCGCAAATTGATTGGGAGCGAGAATGATGAAAAAGGAGTTTATTCTGAAATGGATAAGTTTTTTAAACTTTCAGAACATGGAACCACTGTTCGGACAGAGGTTCTTGCTGGTTTGACAACCTTTTTTGCGATGAGTTATATCCTCTTCGTAAACCCTCAAATGTTGTCACAAACAGGTATGCCAGCTCAAGGAGTCTTCCTTGCAACGATTATTGGATCCGTTGTCGGGACCTTGATGATGGCTTTTTATGCCAATTTACCTTATGCACAAGCACCTGGGATGGGCTTGAATGCCTTCTTTACCTTTACAGTTGTATTTGGTATGGGATACTCATGGCAGGAAGCTTTGGGAATGGTCTTCATTTGTGGTGTGATTTCATTGATTATCACATTGACAAAAGTTCGGAAGATGATCATCGAATCGATTCCGACTGCTCTTCGCTCTGCTATTTCTGCGGGGATCGGGATTTTCTTGGCCTATGTTGGGATTAAGAATGCAGGATTTTTAAAATTCACGATTGACCCTCATACCTATACAGTGGTTGGAGAAGGAGCAGATAAGGCGAATGCAACGATCTCAGCCAATGCATCTGCTGTTCCTGGATTGGTTGATTTTAACAATCCGTCGGTCCTCTTGGCTCTTGTTGGTCTTGCAATTACTATTTTCTTTGTTGTCAAAGGGATTAAGGGAGGGATTATCCTTTCTATCTTAGTAACGACTGTGCTTGGAATTCTCATCCATGTGGTTGATATCACTAAAATTGACTTTGCAAGTAACCATCTAGGAGCGGCCTTTAATGATTTAGGCACGATCTTTGGTCAAGCTTTGGGATCGAAAGGATTGGGATCTTTGATTTCCAATACGTCTCGTTTGCCTGAGACCTTAATGGCCATCTTAGCCTTCTCCTTGACTGATATTTTTGATACAATCGGAACGTTGATCGGTACGGGTGAAAAAGTTGGGATTGTTGCGACAAATGGGGAAAACCATCAATCAGCGAAATTAGATAAGGCCCTCTATTCAGACCTTGTAGCGACTTCAGTCGGAGCTATTGCAGGAACTTCAAACGTAACGACGTATGTTGAATCTGCAGCTGGTATTGGAGCTGGTGGACGCACTGGTCTGACAGCCTTGGTTGTAGCGATTTGTTTTGCTATTTCAAGTCTCTTTAGTCCTTTGTTGGCGATTGTACCGACCGCTGCTACAGCTCCAATTTTGATTGTTGTTGGGATCATGATGTTGAGTGGCTTGAAAAATATCCATTGGGAAGATATGTCAGAAGCAGTTCCTGCCTTCTTCACCTCTATCTTTATGGGCTTCAGCTACTCGATTACTCAAGGGATCGCTGCTGGATTTATCACCTATAGCTTGGTGAAAGTGGTTAAAGGACAAGCCAAAGAAGTGCACAGCATGATTTGGATCCTAGATGTTCTCTTTATTTTAAACTACGTTAGCATGGCCTTGAATTAAGCATCAGGAAAGTGCCAAAAAGGAATGGGAGTTGTCTCCCATTCCTTTCAGATTGAAGACAAAGTTATACCAAAAACATTCCTTAGGTGAGTACGGACGTCAGCGAACTTCTTTGAAGTTCCATGACTAATTATTGAGCCTAAGGTCTCAATAATTCCGAGTGCCTGAAACGTTATTGTTTCAGGCACTTTTCTCACAGCGGAAAGTTTCATTATTTTCTTAAATCGATTTAAAAATTGGAACTCAAATTTATTTTTTTGCAGAATCACTTAACTTATTTTACTTTAAAATAGTTTGTCTATCTATCTAAAAATCAAACCGGAGTCGAACAATTTCTAAAAGAAAGAGCAGATTTTTAAAAAGTTTGGTATAATAGAGAAATGATTAGTCACAATGAAACGGAGCTGATCGCTCTAGGAAAACAGCTAGGAAAACTCTTAGAAAAGCAAGACGTGATCATCTTATCAGGTGATCTAGGGGCAGGAAAAACGACCTTTACCAAGGGAATTGCAAAGGGGTTAGGGATTGATCAGATGATTAAAAGCCCGACCTATACCATTGTTCGTGAATACGAAGGTCGCTTGCCTTTATACCATTTGGATGTTTACCGGATTGGGAATGATCCAGATTCTATTGATTTAGATGATTTTCTATTTGGAGATGGTGTTACCATTATTGAATGGGGAGAGCTGATTGAGCCTAGTCTCTCGGATGCTTATCTAAAAATTTTTATCCGAAAATTAGAAGATGGGCGAGAGTTAGCTTTTGAAGCTCATGGAGCGCGTGCAGAAGCTTTACTGGCATCCTTTGAGCAGGTGGAAAAAACCGATGACTAAGGAAAAGGAAGTAACATTAGAAATTCGGCAAGCTGACAGTGTAGACGCGGCTCTTGTCGTTGATTTCTTAAATCAAGTTGGGAAAGAGTCAGATTACATGACGCTAGATGAAGCTGGAATTGGCATGTCTCCAGCAGACATGGAGCAATTTCTGATGGTGCAAGAGATGGCGGGAAACAGGATTTGCCTCTTGCTATTTCTAGATCAGGAACTGGCAGCTTTGCTAAATATCACTGCAGCTTCTCAACGGTCCATTCGGCATATTGGTGATGTCTTTATTGTGGTTCAAAAAGCTTATTGGAATCAAGGGCTTGGACAGATCCTGTTGGAAGAAGGGATCGAGTGGGCGCACTCGACCGGTGTTCTTAGGAAACTAGTCTTGAATGTCCAAGTGCGCAATGAACGGGCGGTTCACCTGTATAAAAAGTTAGGTTTTGAGATCGAAGGTTGCCAAGCTCGTGGAGCTTGTTCAGCTGAAGGAGAATTCTTAGATGTTTACCTTATGGGGAAACTGATAGATTAGAGAGAGATTCTATATGGTTAAAAAAATTATTTTAATGTTTTTGAGCTTATTGACGGTAACAGTGATTGGGATTGGGGCTTATGGCCTTACCATCCTAAACCAAACGACTGGGACTCTCAGTAAGACCTATAAAGGCTTTGGAAATGAGACCAATGTCATTGCAGAAAACAAGCCAATGACCATCCTTTTGATGGGGGTTGATACAGGTAGCGGTTCTCGGGAAGATCCTTGGGCCGGAAATAGTGATACCATGATTTTGGTGACTGTCAATCCTCAAACAAAAGAAACAACCATGACGAGCTTGGAAAGAGATATCCTAACCAATATTACTTCAGATGGCGAAACAGTCCAAGCAAAATTGAATTCGGCTTATGCTCAAGGCGGTGCCAAGTTAGCCATTAAGACTATTCAAGATCTTTTGAATATCCATATTGACCGCTATGTCATGATCAATATGAAGGGATTGGTTCAATTAGTGGATAAGGTTGGTGGTATCACGGTTAACAATCCATTTGACTTCGATATCTCGATCGAGGATAATGAGCCAGAATATTCGGCTAAGATCGCACCAGGACGTCAGGAGATTAATGGGGATCAAGCTCTCGTTTATTCACGCATGCGCTACCAAGACCCAGAAGGAGACTACGGACGTCAAAAACGCCAACGTGAAGTGATCAAAAAGATTGTTGAGAAAGTTTTAAGCCTCAATAGTTTGAGTCACTACAAAGGAATCATTGAGTCTGTTAGTGACAATATGCAAACCAACATAGCGCTTGACAGTAATAGCCTTCTTCAATTGCTAGGATATAAAGATGCTCTTTCAACGATTCATCAGTACCAGCTGAAAGGAGAAGATGCCACCTTAGCAGATGGCGGAAGTTATCAGATTGTCACTTCAAAACATATCTTGAAAATTCAAAATATCATCCGCAAAGCTTTGGGGATGAAAGAAATTAAAACATTGAAAACCAATGCTTACCTATTAGATGGAGATGAAGAGTTGAAGAATACTTCTTCTCAAAATGATACGCCAGCGGCATCATCTGAGGAAGCACCTGTTTACCAAGAGTTTAACCAACTACCAGTTGTACCATCGACCCAGGATACGGGAGTGGTGACGCCTCAAAGTTCTGTTGCACCAGTGACACCAGTTGCTCCTGCAGCTACAGAGTCGAGCAGTGTGACACCTACGGTACCTTCAGAATAAGAAAAAAACGATTGAGTTTTCTCAATCGTTTTTACTTGGTTGCCAGATGTCTTGAATTTCTTTTAGAGAGGCTGTTGCTTGTTGACTAAATAATTTGGTCTTGTATTGGAAATCCGTTACCAATTCTTGAAGATTGGTCTTTTGGTCTTGGATAATATCCAGATTGCGTTGGATTTTTGCTAGGTTATCTTGAATTCCCTTGACCAATTGGCTGGATTCAGTCACCTCTGTTTTGATTTCTTTGCGGTTTTTTACTAGGTGGTAGCTAATGCTAGCTCCTGTTGCAAACCAAAAGAGATTTTTGAGTTTCATATGGCCTCCTTTTTAACTGTTTTTGATGGTTTCTGCGAGAACTGCTAGTTGTTCAAAATTAGGCTCGTGTTCAGTAAATGAAATGCCAAGCTCATCTTGATCGGAATAGCGAGGGATAATGTGGACATGTGTGTGAAAAACGGTTTGTCCAGAAACTTCTTCCATGTTGCTGATGATATTCATTCCCTTAGCTTGGGTAGCAGCTTCTACTTTTTTAGCAACTTTAGAAACACGTGCAAATAGTTGAGCTGTGGTGGTTTCGTCCATCTCTAGGAGGTTGCGAGCGTGTTTTTTTGGAACCACTAACGTATGACCTGGTGTAACCTGAGAGATGTCCAAAAATGCGAGGACTTCCTCGTCCTCATAGACTTTGGAGGAAGGAATGTCACCAGCTATAATCTTACAAAAAATACAATCATCAACCATAAATACACCTCATTTAGACTAAATTTTGTTATAATATAAGAACATTATACCAGAAATCGGAGAAAATATGTTAGAAATCAACAAGTTGACAGGGGGCTATGTCAACATCCCTGTCCTGAAAGAGGTGAGTTTTTCAGTTCCGGATGGCCAACTGATTGGTTTGATTGGACTAAATGGAGCTGGGAAGTCAACCACGATTAATGAAATTATTGGTCTCCTGCATCCTTATGCTGGGGAAGTACGGATTGACGGCTTGAGTCTTCAAGAAGCTCCAACTGACTATCGTAAAAAAATCGGCTATATTCCAGAAACCCCTAGCCTATATGAAGAATTAACCCTGAGAGAGCATATCGAGACCGTAGCTATGGCCTATGATTTAGACATGGATCAGGTCATGGTGCGCGTCCAGCCTTTGTTGGAACGATTCCGTTTGGCTGAAAAATTAGATTGGTTCCCGACCCAGTTTTCAAAAGGGATGAAGCAAAAGGTCATGATTATTTGTGCCTATGCAGTGGATCCAAGTCTTTATATTGTCGATGAACCCTTTTTGGGATTGGATCCTGTTGCGATTGCAGATTTGATTCAGTTATTGGCCGATGAGAAAGCAAAAGGAAAATCGATTTTGATGAGTACCCACGTTCTGGATTCGGCTGAAAAGATGTGTGATGGTTTTGTGATCCTACATAAGGGTCAGATCCGAGCAAAAGGGACCTTGGACGAGCTGCGCTCAACTTTTGGGGATGAGAAAGCAAGTCTAAATGATATCTACATGACCTTGACAGAAGAGGAAACAGCATGAAAGAGTTGATGAAAAAACGGCAAGAAACGTTTCGAACTCAATGTGTAAAATATAGCCGCTATGTTCTCAATGATCATTTCGTCCTCTTTATGCTGATTTTCATAGGATTTTTGGCGGTTCAATACAGCCAATTCTTGCAAGATCTACCCAAAGATACAAGCCTGATCCGCTGGAGTCTCATGATTGGCTTGCTCCTCTTGGTTCCGATAGGCTCCATTGCGACCTACTTAGAGAAGCCCGATGCTTTATTCCTTTTAGTAAAGGAAGAGGAAGTGAAACGTTATATCAAAGGGCAGGCCAAGAAGTCTTTTGTGTTTTGGTTTTTGATTCAAAGTGTTGTCCTTCTATTATTTGTGCCTCTTCTTCTGGCAACGGGGCTGGATAAACTTGCTATTGTAGCCTATATCCTTGTCTTAGGAGTGGCTAAAGGGGCTGTTTTTAGCTGGAAGAAAGCGCGCTTCTACCAGGATGGAAATTTGAATTGGACCTTAGCCATTGCTCGTGAGAATGCAAGGAAACAATTGATCCTTCGCTTCTTTGCCTTGTTTACAACGGTGAAAGGGATCACTAATAGTGTCAAAAGAAGAGCTTACTTGGATGGTTTCTTAGGGCTTCTTCCCAAAACACATGGCAATACGTGGCTTCACTTATATACGCGCTCCTTCCTACGGAATGGAGATCTTTTCTCTATGACTCTCCGACTCTTGGCTCTTTCCATTCTCGCTATCATCTTTATTCCCCAACCTCTCGTAGTGATTGCCCTTGTAGCCTTGCTCAATTACTTGGTTATTTTTCAATTACTGGGGCTTTACAGTGCTTTTGATTACCAACCCTTGACTCTCCTTTTCCCGATGAAAAAGGGTAGTAAAAAGGCAGGGTTGAACAAAACGATTCAGCTGGTCATGGGGATGATAACGGTGATAGAAGGGGGAATTGGCCTGGTCTTTATTTCAGATAAAGTCCTGTTGTTAGGCTTATTGGCTTATACAGTTGCTTTAATCCTACTCTATCTTCCATTTAAGATGGCGCGCTTGGTTGACGAAAGTCGTTAAAATTAGTAAAATAGATTGGAAACTTTTTACGGAGGAAAAGATGGACTCGAATGAAAAAGAGCTAAGCCTCACCCCAATTCCTGGGAAGAGTGGGAAGGCCTACATGGGGACCTACCCAGATGGTGGGCGCGTTTTTGTAAAAATGAATACGACCCCAATCCTTGCGGGTCTAGCAAAAGAACAGATTGCTCCTCAATTGTTATGGAGTCGACGATTGCCAGATGGAAATGTGATGAGTGCCCAAGAATGGTTGAATGGGGAAATTCTCACGCCAAATGGGATGTCAAAAAAACAAGTGGTCAATATTTTAACGAGATTGCACCGTTCTAGACCTTTGATGACCCAATTGAAAAAACTTGGCTATCCTGTGGAATCTCCATTAGAATTGCTCAATTCTTGGAGCAACCGGTTGCCAATTGCCCTACGTCAGAACCACTATATCCAATCAGTCGTAAAGAATTTACGTAAGACAGTGCCTGCCTTTCGGGAGGATTATGCGACGATCGTCCACGGAGATGTTCGTCATAGTAACTGGATTGAGACAGAGAGCGGCTTGATTTATCTAGTCGATTGGGACTCTGTTCGTTTGACAGACCGGATGTTGGATGTGGCGCATATCTTGAGTCACTATATCCCAGATTCTAATTGGCGCGATTGGTTAGGCTATTATGGCTACAAGTACAATCAAAAAGTATTTGATAAACTCTATTGGTTTGGTCAATACTCTTTCTTGTGCCAAATTGCTAAATACTATGAAAATAATGATTTAGAAAATGTCAATCGCGAGATCTATGCTCTGCGCAATTTCCGGTTGAAATATGGAAAGGAAATATGAGAGTTAGAAATCGCAAGGGAGCGACTGAATTATTAGAAGCGAACCCGCAATATGTGGTCCTAAATCCAGAAGATGCCAAGGGAAAATGGCATGAAATTTTCGGGAATGACCATCCTATTCATATCGAAGTGGGTAGCGGAAAAGGGGCCTTTATTACTGGGATGGCCAAGGCCAATCCAGAGATCAACTACATCGGAATTGATATTCAAAAATCAGTCTTGAGTTATGCTTTAGATAAGGTCTTAGAAGCTGATGTTCCTAATATTAAATTGCTTTGGGTAGACGGGGATAGCTTGACCAACTATTTTGAAGATGGAGAAATCGATCAACTCTATCTGAATTTTTCAGATCCTTGGCCTAAGAAACGTCATGAGAAGCGTCGTTTAACATACAAGACCTTCTTGGATACCTTCAAGCAAATTCTTCCAGAACATGGGGAGATTCACTTTAAAACAGACAACCGAGGTTTGTTTGAATACAGTTTGGTGAGTTTTTCGCAATATGGAATGACTTTGAAGGGAGTCTGGTTAGACCTTCATGCTAGTGACTTTGAGGGCAATGTCATGACGGAATATGAGAAGAAGTTCTCAAGTAAAGGCCAGGTCATTTACCGTGTAGAAGCACAGTTTTAGCATATTCCTTGCAATCATTGGGAAATCGTGCTATAATACATTAAATGAATAGAAAAGGAGAGGCGGGGAAATATCTTCGCCTCTTATCTATGAGGAGGTGGCAACCATCGCAACGATTGTTGACTTAGTAACAGAAGTGATTCAGCCAGCTATAAAGGAACCATTTGAATTGGTTGATGTTGAATATGGCAAAATGGGTGGTGACTACGTCTTAAGCATTTTCGTAGACAAACCAGAAGGGATCACACTGAATGATACAGCGGATTTGACAGAAATCATTAGCCCGCTATTGGATCAAATCAAACCAGATCCATTTCCAGAACAGTACTTTTTAGAAGTTACCAGTCCTGGCTTGGAGAGACCTTTGAAAACCAAGGAAGCACTCGAGAGAGCTGTTGGCAAGTATGTCAATATCAGCTTGTATAAGGCTGTTGAAAAGCAAAAGGTCTTTGAGGGGAACTTGGTAGGTTTTGAAGAGGATGTTTTGACCATTGAGTATATGGATAAAACACGAAAGAAAACTGTAGAAATTCCTTATAACCTTGTGTCCAAAGCAAGGTTGGCTGTAAAATTGTAACAGAATGAAAGAAAGGATGCCTTTATAGTAGAGGCAAGAAAAACATGAGTAAAGAAATGCTAGAAGCCTTCCGCATTTTGGAAGAAGACAAAGGGATCAAAAAAGAAGATATCATCGAAGCCGTCACAGAATCATTGCGTTCAGCTTATCGCCGTCGTTATGGACAATCAGAAAGTGCAGCGATTGAATTCAATGAAAAAACTGGAGATTTCCGTGTTTATACGGTTCGTGAAGTGGTGGATGAAGTCTTTGATAGCCGTTTAGAAATCAGCTTGAAGGATGCCTTAGCCATTAGCTCTGCTTATGAGTTGGGGGACAAGATCAAGTTTGAAGAAGCACCAGCTGAATTTGGTCGTGTAGCAGCTCAATCTGCTAAACAAACGATCATGGAAAAAATGCGTAAGCAAACGCGCACCATCACCTATAACACTTATAAAGAACATGAAAATGAAATCATGAGTGGAACGGTGGAGCGCTTTGACAATCGATTTATCTATGTCAATCTTGGCTCAATCGAAGCTCAATTGTCTAAGCAAGACCAAATTCCAGGAGAAGTGTTCCAATCTCATGATCGAATTGAAGTATTTGTCTACAAGGTAGAAGATAATCCACGTGGTGTCAATGTCTTTGTTAGCCGAAGCCATCCTGAAATGATCAAACGTTTGATGGAACAGGAAATTCCTGAAGTCTATGATGGAACTGTTGAGATTATGAGTGTAGCGCGTGAAGCTGGAGATCGTACAAAAGTTGCGGTTCGTAGCCATAACCCAAACGTAGATGCGATTGGGACTATCGTTGGTCGTGGTGGATCGAATATTAAAAAGATTACCAGCAAGTTCCACCCAGCTCGATACGATCAGAAATTAGACCGTATGGTTCCGACAGAAGAAAATATCGATGTCATCGAATGGGTTCCAGATCCAGCTGAATTTATCTACAATGCGATCGCCCCTGCAGAAGTGGACCAAGTTATTTTTGATGATGAAGATAGCAAACATGCT
Source organism: Streptococcus sp. SP8 (assembly GCF_030440045.1). NCBI lineage: Bacteria > Bacillati > Bacillota > Bacilli > Lactobacillales > Streptococcaceae > Streptococcus > Streptococcus sp. SP8. The sequence goes on from NZ_JAQFJL010000008.1 coordinate 29,558, forward strand.
CTCGTTGTGGTTCCAGATAATAAACTATCTCTTGCCATTGGTCGTCGTGGTCAAAACGTTCGTTTGGCAGCTCATTTGACTGGTTACCGCATCGATATCAAATCTGCTAGTGAGTTCGAAGAAATGGAAGCAGCTCAAGAAACTTTTGAAGACCAAGTAGAAAGTGGCGAAGAGCAAGTCGATTAAGAGAGGGAGGGAACATGGTAAAAACAAGAAAAATCCCTTTAAGAAAATCTGTCGTTTCAAATGAAATTATTGATAAGCGCGATTTGCTCCGCATTGTCAAAAATAAAGAAGGACAAGTCTTTATCGATCCAACTGGCAAAGCCAATGGTCGAGGCGCTTACATCAAGCTAGACAATGAAGAAGCGGCACTTGCTAAGAAAAAGAAAGTTTTTAATCGTAGCTTTAATATGGAAGTGGAAGAAGCTTTCTATGATGAATTGATTGCTTATGTAGATCATAAGGTGAAGAGAAGAGAGTTAGGCCTTGAATAAGCAAAAGATAAGTAATTTGTTAGGCTTGGCGCAAAGAGCAGGAAAACTAATTTCTGGAGAAGAACTCGTGATCAAAGCAATCCAGGAAGAAAAAGCAAAATTAGTTTTTCTGGCAAATGATGCAGCTAGTAACCTGACAAAAAAGGTGACAGATAAGGGTCACTATTATGAGGTTCAAGTATCTACCGTGTTTTCAACACTAGAATTAAGCACTGCAATTGGACGTGCCCGGAAGGTCGTCGCTGTTGTAGATGCTGGATTTTCAAAGAAAATGAGGTCTCTTATGGAATAGAAGAGGAGGACAGCAATTGTCTAAGAAAAGATTATACGAAATTGCCAAAGAATTGGGCAAGGAAAGTAAGGAAGTCGTCACTCGTGCGAAAGAATTAGGTTTTGACGTCAAGAGTCATGCATCTAGTGTCGATACTGATGTTGCTGAAAAGCTGATCAAGAGCTTTGCAGCGAAAAAAGAAACAGTCGAAAAGAAAGTAGCAGAAGTGGCTGCCAAGACAACGGCTGTCGCAGAGAAAAAAGAAGCAGCGCCTGTCAAAAAAGAAGGAGCAACTGAGACAAAATCAGTAACGCCAGCTGCTAAACCAAAGAGTCGTAACTTTAAAGCGGAACGAGAAGCGCGTGCAAAAGAACAGGCTGAACGTAGGAAACAACAAGACAATCGTCCAAAACGTGATCGCAAAGATAATCAGCGTCATGGTGACAACCGAAATCAACGACCACAAGAGCGAAATGAACAGCGAAATCAAGGTTCTGAGCGTCGTAATAACCGACCAGATCAAAGACGTAGTGCACAACCCCAAGTGGCACCAAAAGTTGATTTCAAAGCGCGTGCAGCAGCACTGAAAGCTGAACAAAATGCTGAATACGCACGTGGAAGTGAAGATCGCTACAAACAACAAGCTGCAAAAGCAGAACAAGAACGTCAACAGCGCCGGAAACGGGTAGAAGCACCAGAAGTGAAAGCACCTGTACAGGAGCCAGCTGTTGAGAACCATACAAAACCAGCTGTTGCTGCTGCTCCAGCTCAAGTCGATACACGTCGGAAGAAACAAGCGCGACCAGATAAGAAACGCGATGATTTTGATCGTGAAGAAGATGGTCCAAGAAAACAACAAAGGAATCGAAATAGTCAAAATCAAGTGAGAAATCAGAGAAATAGTAACTGGAATAACAATAAGAAAAATAAAAAAGGAAAGAACAACCGTAATGATGCTCCAAAACCAGTAACAGAGCGTAAATTCCATGAATTACCAAGTGAATTTGAGTATACGGATGGAATGACGGTTGCCGAAATCGCAAAACGCATCAAGCGTGAACCGGCTGAAATCGTCAAGAAACTCTTTATGATGGGAGTCATGGCGACTCAAAATCAATCGCTGGATGGAGATACGATTGAACTCTTGATGGTGGATTATGGAATTGAAGCCAAGAAAAAGGTTGAAGTGGACAATGCCGATATCGAACGCTTCTTCGTTGAAGATGGTTATTTGAATCCAGATGAGTTGGTAGAGCGTCCACCAGTTGTCACCATCATGGGACACGTTGACCACGGTAAAACTACCCTTTTGGATACTCTTCGTAATTCACGTGTAGCAACAGGTGAAGCGGGAGGAATCACCCAGCACATCGGTGCCTACCAAATCGTGGAAAATGGTAAGAAGATTACCTTCTTGGATACACCTGGACACGCGGCCTTTACTTCTATGCGGGCGCGTGGTGCATCTGTTACGGATATTACCATCTTGGTCGTAGCGGCAGATGACGGGGTGATGCCTCAGACTATCGAAGCTATTAACCACTCAAAAGCGGCGAATGTCCCAATCATTGTGGCTATTAACAAGATTGATAAACCAGGTGCCAACCCAGAACGTGTCATCGGTGAATTGGCGGAACATGGGGTTATGTCAACTGCCTGGGGTGGCGATTCTGAGTTTGTAGAAATCTCAGCTAAGTTCAACCAAAATATCGATGAACTCTTGGAAACGGTCCTTCTTGTGGCTGAAATCCAAGAACTCAAGGCAGATCCAACTGTTCGTGCCATCGGTACCGTTATCGAAGCGCGTTTGGATAAAGGAAAAGGTGCAGTGGCAACCCTCCTTGTTCAACAAGGTACCTTGAATGTTCAAGACCCAATCGTTGTCGGAAATACCTTTGGACGTGTCCGTGCCATGACCAATGACCTTGGACGTCGTGTGAAGGTTGCAGGACCATCTACTCCGGTTTCTATCACTGGTTTGAACGAAGCGCCAATGGCGGGTGACCACTTTGCGGTTTATGAAGATGAAAAATCAGCGCGTGCAGCGGGTGAAGAACGTGCCAAACGTGCTCTGATGAAACAACGTCAAGCAACCAACCGCGTCAGCCTTGAAAATCTCTTTGATACCTTGAAGGCTGGGGAAGTGAAATCCGTTAATGTCATCATTAAAGCCGATGTACAAGGTTCGGTTGAAGCTCTTGCTGCTTCCCTTCAAAAGATTGAAGTAGAAGGTGTGAAAGTGACCATCGTTCACTCAGCAGTTGGTGCGATCAACGAATCAGACGTGACCCTTGCAGAAGCTTCAAATGCCTTCATCATCGGATTTAACGTCCGTCCTACTCCACAAGCACGTCAACAAGCTGAAGCTGACGAGGTGGAAATCCGTCTTCACTCAATCATCTACAAAGTGATTGAAGAAATGGAAGATGCCATGAAGGGTATGTTGGATCCTGAGTTCGAAGAGAAAGTGATCGGGGAAGCAGTTATTCGTGAAACCTTTAAAGTCTCAAAAGTGGGTACCATTGGTGGATTTATGGTCCTTAGTGGTAAGGTTACACGTGATTCCAAAGTCCGTGTCATTCGTGACGGTGTCGTGATCTATGACGGAGCTCTTGCAAGCTTGAAACACTTCAAAGATGATGTCAAAGAGATCACAAATGGTCGTGAAGGTGGATTGATGATTGAAGGCTACAATGATATCAAGACAGACGATACCATTGAAGCCTACATCATGGAAGAAATTAAAAAATAAGAGGCTGACTAGGAAAAAAGAGGAATTTTCTCTGATTTCCTAGTTTTTAAACACAAAGCAGAAAGGAGTTCCTATGGCAAGTCATTTTCGGACAGATCGAGTAGGGATGGAAATCAAGCGTGAAGTCAATGAGATTTTACAAAAGAAAGTCCGTGACCCGCGTGTTCAAGGCGTTACTATTACGGATGTTCAAATGCTAGGTGATTTGTCTATGGCCAAAGTGTATTATTCAATTATGAGTGATTTGGCTTCAGACAATCAAAAGGCTCAGACAGGCCTTGAAAAAGCAACAGGAACCATCAAGCGTGAATTAGGTCGGAATCTGAAATTGTACAAGATTCCAGATCTTACTTTTGTGAAAGACGAATCCATCGAATACGGGAATAAGATCGATGAGATGTTGCGCAATTTGAACAAAGACTAGAGAGGTTGGAAATTTTCCACGCCCAGATTGAAAGATAAAGTCTTCTTAGAAACTTTCCTTAGGTGAGTACGGACGTCAGCGAACTTCTTCGAAGTTCCATGACTAATTATTGAGCCTAAGGTCTCAATAATTCCGAGTACCTGAAACTATTAAGTTTCAGGTACTTTTCTCACGACGAAAAGTTTCAGTAGATGATTGAATCACTCTAACGAGTAACATTTCTTTTTATAGAATTTATTAGATTTATAAAAAAGAATAGTTTGTCTACAGTCTCGGGTTGGAAATTTCCAACTTTTTTTGACTCTTAAAATGAGGAAAATAAAACAGAAAGAAAAAAACGGTTTCAAAAAATAATAGAAATTTACAGAAATCTCTTGTGTGATTGGAAATTATCCTTTACAATAGGAGAGGAGTTTTATTTCTGATCTCAAATTTGGAGGAATGAACATGTCGATTAACTGGCAGGAAATTGTATTTAACTTTTTGGGAGGCCTGGGGCTCTTTCTCTATAGTATTAAAACCATGGGAGAAGGCTTGCAACAGGCTGCAGGAGATCGACTTCGATACTATATTGATAAATATACGAGTAATCCCTTTCTAGGGGTTCTAGTAGGGATTGGGATGACTGCCTTGATTCAGTCGAGTTCAGGGGTTACAGTGATTACGGTCGGTCTGGTGAGTGCAGGACTTCTAACCCTCCGTCAAGCTATTGGTATTGTTATGGGGGCCAATATTGGAACGACTATTACCTCCTTTATCATTGGTTTTAAATTAGGAGACTACGCTCTTCCCATGCTCTTTATCGGAGCGGTTTGTCTCTTCTTTACCAAAAATCGTTTGGTTAATAATGTTGGACGAATCGTTTTTGGTGTCGGTGGTATCTTCTTTGCCCTCAACTTGATGAGTGGGGCTATGGAACCTCTTAAAGATTTGCAAGTCTTTCGTGACTATATGGTGCAGTTAAGTAAAAGTCCTATCTTGGGTGTCTTTGTTGGATCAGGCTTAACACTTTTGATTCAGGCCTCTTCTGCAACCATTGGTATCTTGCAAAATCTCTATGCTAGTCATTTGATTGACCTGAAAGGAGCCCTCCCAGTTCTCTTTGGTGATAATATCGGAACGACCATTACAGCTATCATTGCTTCCTTGGGAGCTAATATTGCGGCCAAACGTGTGGCAGGTGCCCATGTAGCCTTTAATGTTATCGGAACCATTATCTGTCTTGTCTTCCTTGTTCCGTTTACCTCTTTGATTCAATGGTTTGAAACGACTCTTCATTTATCCCCAGAAATGACCATAGCCTTTGCTCACGGAACCTTTAATATAACCAATACCATCATCCAGTTCCCATTCATTGGAGCTTTGGCATACTTTGTGACCAAGCTGATTCCTGGTGAGGATGAGGTTGTCAAATATGAACCGCTCTACTTGGATGAAAACTTGATCACCCAAGCGCCTTCGATTGCTCTTGGAAATGCGAAAAAAGAGTTGCTTCATTTAGGTGGATATGCAGACAAAGCTTTTAATCTTTCTTATGATTATATTGTTCATCAAAATGAGAAAACAGCTGAAAAGGGTCATAAGACAGAAGAAGCCATCAATACCATTGATGATGATTTGACTCGCTACCTGATTCGTTTGTCAAGTGAAGCCTTGAGTCCGAGAGAAAGTGAAGTTCTCACCAATATCTTGGATTCTTCACGGGATTTGGAGCGGATTGGAGATCACGCGGAAGCCTTGATCAATCTGACCGATTATTTAATTCGTAAGAAAGTGGTCTTTTCAGAAGCGGCCTTGGCTGAATTGGAAGATATTTACAACCAAACCCATCAATTTGTAGAGGATGCCTTAAAAGCTGTTGAGAACAATGATGTGAGTCTTGCAAACCAATTGGTAGCACGTCACGAGGCAATTGAAAAGTTGGAGAAAAGACTTCGGAAAACCCATATTCGTCGTTTGAACCACGGCGAATGTACACCTCAAGCCGGAGTAAACTTTATTGATATCATTTCTCACTATACACGTGTTGCAGACCATGCCATGAATCTCGCTGAAAAAGTACAAATCGAGCAAATTTAAGGAACGTCAAACAGAGTAAGTAGGAAGCTTACTCTGTTTTTTGTTGGATTCTATTCAAAAATAGGTCTAGACCATTTACAAATGGAAGTGAAAGCGTTATAATATGTATGAATATAAATGGAACACAGTTCCTACAATGGAAAGGACGATTTTATGTCTACATATATTAAAGCAGATCAATTTTATTATCCACATGGGGTTCGCCGCGGAGGCTATTTGGAGCTTGTTGATGGCAAGTTTGGAAAACATGTGGAAAGCTTACCAGAAGGTGCGGATGTGCTGGATTATTCTGGTTACAGCATTGCGCCTGGCCTCGTAGATACCCATATTCACGGATTTGGTGGGGTAGATGTGATGGATAATAATATCGAAGGCACTCTCCATACCATGAGTGAAGGGCTCTTGAGTACAGGGGTTACGAGCTTTTTGCCTACGACCTTGACTTCCTCTTACGAACAACTTTTGGCAGTAACTGAAAATATCGGTGCACGATACAAAGAAGCAACAGGAGCTAAGATTCGCGGGATTTATTTTGAAGGCCCTTATTTTACAGAAAAATACAAGGGAGCTCAAAACCCATCTTATATGAAGGATCCAAGTATGGAAGAATTCCGGGCTTGGCAAAAAGCTGCCAATGGTCTGTTGAATAAGATTGCCCTTGCTCCCGAGCGTGAAGGGGTGGAAGAATTTGTTCGGACCATTACAGGAGAAGGAGTGACTGTCGCTCTGGGACACTCCAATGCTACTTTTGAAGAAGCTAAAAAAGCGGTTGATGCAGGTGCGAGTGTCTGGGTACATGCCTACAATGGTATGCGTGGTTTGACGCACCGTGAACTCGGTATGGTTGGTGCCATGTATGAGTTGCCTCATACTACAGCAGAGTTGATCTGTGATGGCCATCACGTGGATCCACTAGCGTGTGATATCCTGATGAAACAAAAAGGCAAAGAAAATGTTGCCTTGATTACGGACTGTATGACAGCTGGGGGCTTAGAAGACGGGGACTACATGCTTGGGGAATTCCCAGTCGTGGTTGCTGAAGGGACTGCTCGCTTGAAATCAACTGGTAATCTAGCTGGCTCAATCTTGAAATTGAAAGATGGATTAAAAAATGTTGTAGAGTGGGGGATTGCTAACCCTCACGAAGCAGTGATGATGGCCAGCCTCAATCCGGCAAAATCAGTCCATATTGATGATGTTTGTGGTCAAATTCGAGAAGGATATGATGCGGACTTCATCGTTCTTGATCAAAATTTGGATCTGGTTGCGACCTATCTCGATGGGGTCAAACGTTACCAGGCTACGAACTAGATTCAAGAATTAAAGATAGAATACTTCCTCTCTAAGTCATACCTAGAGAGGTTTTTGTTTACCGATGGTAGTGCAATTTTGTGAATGCTGTCTTTTCATGCTATAATGGGAATTGAAATGTGAGGTAGCTTATGAAGGCAATTGATATACGTTTTTTATTGATGGGAATTTTTTTCTTGCTCTATGGGATTGTAAGAAAAAATATCTTTATTGTGATTGTTGGTGGGGCATTTTTACTCTATAGTTTTTATAGCAAGAAGATGGAGCCAACCAAGAAGAATATTTTTAAGCCAGAGCTCAAGCTTCGAGGGCCTAAGAAACCGAAATCGAAGAAAGGAAAGAAAAAATGAACAATTATCGTTTAAATAATGGGGTGGAGATTCCTGTATTAGGATTTGGAACCTGGAAAGCAGCAGATGGAGAAGAAGCCTATCAAGCTGTCTTAGCTGCTTTAAAAGCAGGTTACCGCCATATCGATACAGCTGCGATTTATCAGAATGAAGAGAGTGTGGGTCGGGCCATTAAAGACAGTGGTCTTGCGCGCGAAGACCTGTTTATTACCACCAAACTTTGGAATACTCATCACACCTATGAAGACGCTCAAGCTGCTTTGGAAGAGTCTCTTGAGAAACTAGGCTTGGACTATGTAGATCTTTATTTGATTCATTGGCCAAATCCAAAACCTCTTCGAGAAAATGATGCTTGGAAACAACGAAATGCTGAGGTTTGGCGGGCAATGGAAGATATGCTAGCTGCTGGCAAGGTTCGAGCTATTGGTATTAGCAATTTTCTGCCTCATCATTTGGAAGCCCTCCTTGAAACAGCTCGGGTCATTCCGTCTGTGAACCAAATTCGTCTAGCACCTGGGGTTTACCAAAGCGAAGCCATTGCAGCGAGTCGCAAGCATGGCATTTTATTAGAGGCTTGGGGACCTTTTGGCCAAGGAGAATTGTTCCAAAATGAACAAGTAAAAGAAATGGCTACTAAATATGGAAAGACCGTTGCTCAACTAGCCCTGGCTTGGAGTTTGCAAGAAGGTTTCCTTCCATTGCCCAAATCGGTTACGCCTGAGCGGATTGCGAGTAATTTAAATTGCTTTGATTTTGAATTGACGGCAGATGATGTGGAACTCCTTCGTCATCTTCCGGTTGAAGCAGGTGCACCAGATCCAGACACCAAAGATTTTTAAAAGAGAATTTCTATTCATTAATGAAAACCGAGGACAGTTTCGTTCTCGGTTTTTAAAATCCTTTCAACGATTAAATAATTTTAAAAATCCAATAAAAACAGATGTTCTATAATACTTTCCCATGTAACTTCAAAATTTTCCGAACGAAAATTAGTTAATAGTTAGTAATATTCGTAAATGTTACATTTGTGTTACAATTTGTTTTTTGAATGAATTTTCAGATAATTTTGCGTTATAATAGTTACTATTAAAATAAAAGGGGAGTTTCTATGAATAGACAAGAACGTTTTTCATTAAGAAAATACAAATTTGGTGTAGCCTCAGTTTTATTAGGGGCTGTTTTGGTATTTGGATCTGCACAAGCGAGTGCAGAAGAACAAGCGGCCAGCCAAACGAGTGCTGGAACACAGCTTGTAGCCACTACTCAACAGGCACCTGCTGAAGAAGAGCATTCACAAGCAACAGAAGCAAATACAGCAGTCGCTAGTGAGAAAGTAGAAGTTGCAAAAGAAGCAACAGTTGCTGAAAAGACAACGAATGCAACAGAAGCAGGTCATGTTGAAAAAATAGAAGCTCCGAAAGAAGCAGCTACTGTTCCAGAAACAAAACCGGAAGTAGCGGAAAAACCTGTAGAAAAAGCAACAGAAGTGGCGACTGCGACAAGTTCTGAAACAACGAATCGCCATGAGGCAGCTGAAAAACCTCAAAGCATCGAAAGTGACGAAATTATTACTGTTCCCCAAACCTGGAAGCAAGGCTATAAAGGGGAAGGGATGGTTGTCGCCGTCATCGACTCTGGCTTGGATGTGAACCACGAGGTTCTTCGGATTACCGATCCTTCAAAAGCTAAGTTTAAAAACCAAGAAGAAATCGAAGCTGCTAAGAAAGCGGCAGGAATCGATTATGGTAAATGGTACAACGACAAGGTTGTCTACGCTTATGACTACTTTGATGGGACCGACAATATCAAAGAGGCCGAAAGAGATTCTCATGGGATGCACGTTACAGGGATTGCAACAGGGAATCCTGATAAAGAAGCAGGAAACGGTGAAAAGATCTATGGTGTAGCACCAGAAGCGCAAGTTATGTTTATGCGTGTCTTTTCAGATCGTCAAAAAACAACGGGTTCTGCCCTTTATGTAAAAGCAATTGATGATGCTGTAGCTCTTGGTGCCGATACCATCAATATGAGTCTTGGATCTTCTACTGGTTCTACGGTCAATGCAGGTTCAGACATCATTGATGCTATCAAACGGGCGCGTGCTAAAGGTGTATCTGTCCTAATCTCTGCAGGAAATAGCAATACTTTTGGGAATGGTTATTCAAGACCAGCTGCAGAAAATCCAGATTACGGCTTGGTCGGAAACCCATCAACAGTAGAGGACTCTATTTCTGTTGCTTCAATCAATAATAAAATCATTACCACAGAGGTTTTTGAAGTCAAAGGTTTGGAAGGTAATGCAGAAGTAGATAACGGGAAGTTTGACTACAGTAAATCTGCAACAGATACAGACTTTGAAAAAGGTAAAGAATATGAGTATGTATCAGTTGGTCTTGGGAAAGAAGATGATTTCAAAGATCTAGATCTTACTGGTAAATTGGCGCTTATCCAACGCGGGGAAATTCCATTCTCAGAAAAGATTGCCAATGCCTTCCATCATGGTGCAGCAGGAGCTTTGGTCTACAATAATGTGGAAGGATCGAATCTTGGAATGGCAATTGATGGAGATGCTAAGAAAATTCCATCTGTCTTCATTTCAAAACGCTATGGGGAAGCTCTGAAAGCTGGATCTTACAAAGTTGTCTTTAACAATACCATGGCCAACCGTCCATCTCCAGAAGCAGACCAATTGTCTGATTTCTCAAGCTGGGGAGTGACAACCGATGGTCAGTTGAAACCAGATGTCACAGCACCTGGTGGGAATATCTTCTCTTCTTTAAATGACAATACCTACGGGGATATGAGTGGTACTAGTATGGCTTCACCTCACGTGGCAGGTGTCGCCGCCTTGGTCAAAGAATACCTTGTGAAGCATCACCCAGAATTAACTCCAGAACAAGTTTCTGAAACAGTGAAAGCCTTGATTATGTCTACGGCTAAACCACATGTTAACAAAGAAACCGGTGTCTATACGTCTCCACGCCAACAAGGAGCAGGGGTTGTCGACACAGCCGCAGCCGTTTCAACAGACTTGTATGTGACTGGTGAAAACAACTATCCAAGCGTCACTCTTGGAAATGTTGGAGATAGCTTTACCTTTGATGTCACAGTCCACAATATTTCAGATACCGATCGTACCTTGAAAATGTTGGTGAATACTGACACAGATGAAGTGAAGGATGGTAAATTTACCCTTCGTCCACGTAAATTAACAGAAACTGCTTGGCCTGAAGTAACCGTGAAAGCACATAGTTCTGAAACAGTTACAGTGAAAGTCGACACAAGTAAATTCACAGAAGAATTAAGCAAAGAAATGCCAAATGGCTATTTCCTTGAAGGATTTGTTCGTTTTGTCGATCCAGCAGATGATGGGGATGTAGTTAGCTTGCCATTTATGGGATTCAAGGGAGAATTCCAAAACCTTCCAGCTGTTGAAAAACCAATCTATGATTTGGTTCGTGAAGGAAAAGATGGCTTCTACTATCATGTTCCAAAAAATTTGAATATCTCATCTAGTGCCAATGTTTCTGCGCTTGTCACCCTTCAAAATGACCTTCTCCTTACACAAGGGAAACGAGATGGTCGTCGGATTACCGTTCTTGGTATTGAAGAAAATGCGGAAGGAACTCATGCTCTTCAACTAGATGAGAATGGAAATGTTCGCATTGCCATTTCACCAAATGAAGATGGAAATAAAGACCTCGTTGAATACAAGACGGTTGCTCTTCGAAACATTGAAAACCTTCATGCAGCTGTCTATGCAGCAAGCGATACGGAACATAAAAATCCACTGTGGGAAGGAACTCCATCTGATCATCGTAAGAACTTCTTTGATGGCAATGAAAAGAACCCACGCAGCTATACACTAGATAACACTGCTTGGAATGGTACCGATGCAAATGGGAAAGCAGTAGCAGATGGTGTATATGATTATGTCATTCGTTACACCCCAATGGTTCCTGGAGCTGAGGAGCAATCAACAACCTTCAAGGTTCAAGTCGATACTCAAAAACCAGTGATCACATCTGGATATATCCGTTTCAAAGATGGGGCTCAACAGTTTGTAGCACGTAAAGCCAAAGATGTTGGCGATGGTGGTATCTTAACTGAAAAACTCGTCTATGTGACTCCATTTGATGATCAGGGGACAATGGTCCAAACCAGTGAAGATAAGAATGGTACACGTGCGCTTGAAAATTACCATGTGATCAAGGCCAATGCAGATGGTAGCTTCGATCTTCCTGAAAACATCGATAAGAAGAATATCTACTACTATGTAGAAGACTTTGCGGGGAACGTAGATTATGTTTCACTAGCTGATTTAGTTCGGGATCAAAATAGTGGTCGGGTTCAAATTGCAGTTCGTGACGCTAAAACGAACAAAGATTTGGATACTATGTATGTTTACCGAATCAAAGATAGCAAGGGCCAATACGTGTCAGTTGATAAGACAAAAGATATTAACTTCTTGAACTTTGGTCATTATACTGCTGAAATCTTTACGTATGATCGTACAGAAGTGAAATTTGTCAGCAGCTTGACGCAAGAATTTGATTTGACAGAGGATAATAGTTTCCAAACGATTGCTTTTCTTGCCAATACTTTAGAATACGCGCCAGTTAGCATCAGCTTTGATCAACCGGTTTCAAAAGCAGCTACGATCGTATTAAAAGGGGCAGATGGTGAAAACTTTGTCTTGCCAGCTGAAAAATATGGTAAAAATGGCTTTGGTAAATCTGTAGCAACTGGTCAATATACCTTGGTTGCAACTCTTCCTACAGGCTATGAACTAGCTGAGGAAGCACCAGTGATCTCAGTTGTCGCAGGACGCAACAACAATTATCGTATTGGAGTGATCTCAAAAGTGGATCTCTTAGCTGCTTTGAACAACCAAGCAGATATTACAAAGACAGCGCAATACTTCAATGCCAGTGCGGATAAGAAGGAAGCCTATGATCAAGCCTTGCAAGCGGCCCAAGCAGCCTTGACCAACAAGGTTAGTCAAGAGCAAGTCAACCAAGCTCTAGCTAGTCTTGAAGCTGCCAGCCAAGCTTTGGATGGGAAAGATTCAAACGTTGCGGCCTTGAAAGAAGCTATGCAGGCTTACGATGCTACGACAAAAACTGGTCGTTATGCCAATGCCAAAGAAAAAGTACGTCGCGACTACGATCGTGCTTTCCAAACAGTAGCCTTGCTTGCAGTTGATCCAACTGTGAAACAAGAACAAATCAATCAAGCACTTGCTGAGCTTAGCCGTGCAGAAGGAAAATTAAACGGGAAAGCAACTGATTTTTCAAGTCTTGAAAAATACATCAAGGAAGAATTGAAGTTCCAAGAAAAGAATGCTAAATTCATCTATGCAGGAAATGAAGAAAAAGAAGCTTACCTAGTAGCCTTCAAGGATGCACAAACCATCCTTTCAAATCCAGGAGCAAGCCAACAAGATGTGAAAGATGCTTTGACAGCCTTGAAGAATGCCAAGAAAAAACTTCATGGTAAAAAACCAAAAGCTGCAAGACGTCCATAAGAAAAACAACCTTGTTTGTTAGCCTAAAATCCGTATGAAACGATTGTTTCATGCGGATTTTAATTTACAAGTCACTAAAAATCTGCTATAATACTAGTCAAGAAAGAAGGGCTTACGGCGTTTTTCTAGCGAGCTTGGGATAGTGAGAGCCAAGTAGAGCAAGGTAAGCAAGTGGCGCTTTCTCTCAGTAAAAAGCTGAGTAAAGTAAAATAAAATGAAGTAATAAATTAGGGTGGAACCGCGTTTCTAACGCCCCTAGGTCATAGACTTAGGAGCAGAGACACGGTTCTTTTTGTATCCTAAGTCACAAGAAACTTTATGAATAAGGAGTATTCAATGTCAAAAAAACTAACCTTTCACTGCGTCAGTGGCAGAGAGCTCCTTACAGTCGGACTGCCCCACGCTCAGCACTAGGGTGCCTGAGCTAAACGCAGTACTAACTCGTCTTGCCCCGTACGATTGACGAGGCAGACTCGTGTCGCAAGAAATTATAGAAAAAGGAGTAAATAATGTCTAAAAAATTGACTTTCCAGGAAATCATCCTTACTTTGCAACAATACTGGAATGACCAGGGTTGTATGCTCATGCAGGCTTATGATAATGAAAAAGGTGCGGGAACCATGAGTCCTTACACTTTCCTTCGTGCCATTGGTCCTGAGCCATGGAATGCGGCTTATGTAGAGCCATCTCGTCGTCCAGCGGACGGTCGTTACGGGGAAAACCCAAACCGTCTTTACCAACACCACCAATTCCAAGTGGTGATGAAACCATCACCATCAAACATCCAAGAGCTCTACCTTGAGTCATTGGAAAAATTGGGGATCAATCCTTTGGAGCACGATATCCGTTTCGTTGAAGATAACTGGGAAAATCCATCAACTGGTTCAGCTGGTCTTGGTTGGGAAGTTTGGTTGGACGGTATGGAAATCACTCAGTTCACCTACTTCCAACAAGTTGGTGGTTTGGCAACTGGCCCAGTAACTTCTGAGGTCACTTACGGATTGGAACGTTTGGCTTCTTACATCCAAGAAGTAGACTCAGTTTATGATATTGAGTGGGCTCCAGGCGTTAAATACGGAGAAATCTTCCTTCAACCAGAATATGAACACTCAAAATATAGCTTTGAAGTTTCTGACCAAGATATGCTTCTTGAAAACTTCGAAAAATTTGAAAAAGAAGCAGGGCGTGCTTTGGAATTAGGCCTTGTTCACCCTGCCTATGACTACGTTTTGAAATGTTCACACACCTTCAACTTGCTTGATGCACGTGGAGCAGTATCCGTTACAGAACGTGCCGGTTACATTGCCCGCATCCGTAACTTGGCCCGTGTCGTAGCTAAGACCTTCGTTGCAGAACGTAAGAAACTCGGTTACCCACTTCTTGACGAAGCCACACGCGCCAAACTCCTAGCAGAAGAGGAAGAATAAAGAGAGTATATTAAATAGGATTGGGTTATAGAGGGATCCTACAGAACCAGTTGCCGCAGTGATAGAGGTATCGTTAGAGAAACTAACGATACCAGGCAAAATTGGAGACCTTAGGCTCCGATTTTAGCAATGAAACGACGCAGTCGGTTGCTTGCGTGCCAATCACATAAGGCAAACTGGAAAAAAAGATATTTTTCGGAGAAAAAACATGACAAAAAACTTATTAGTAGAACTTGGACTTGAAGAGTTGCCAGCCTACGTTGTCACACCAAGTGAAAAACAACTCGGTGAGAAAATGGCAGCCTTCTTGGATGACAACCGTCTTTCATACGAGAGCATTCAAACCTTTTCAACACCACGCCGTTTGGCAGTCCGTGTCATTGGTTTAGCAGATCAACAATCTGATTTGACTGAAGATTTTAAAGGACCTTCTAAGAAAATCGCCTTGGATGCAGATGGAAACTTCTCAAAAGCGGCTCAAGGATTCGTCCGTGGGAAAGGCTTGACGGTTGATGATATCGAATTCCGTGAAGTCAAAGGGGAAGAGTACGTTTATGTTACGAAGCACGAAGCTGGAAAACCAGCTAAAGAAGTCTTGGCTGGCGTTCCAGAGGTGCTTGCTTCATTGACCTTTCCTGTTAGCATGCACTGGGCTAACAACACCTTTGAATACATTCGCCCAGTTCACACCTTGATCGTTCTTTTGGGCGACGAAGCACTCGACCTTGATTTCTTGGATATTAAGTCGGGTCGTGTGAGTCGTGGGCACCGTTTCCTTGGACATGAAGTAGAAATTACCAATGCGGATTCGTATGAAGAAGACCTTCGCACGGTTTACGTGATTGCGGATAGCAAAGAACGTGAAAACATGATTCGTGAGCAAATTAAAGCCATCGAAGCAGAACAAGGTGTTCAAGTCCAAATCGAAGAAGGACTTTTGAATGAAGTCTTGAACTTGGTCGAATACCCAACTGCCTTTATGGGAAGCTTCGACACCAAATATTTGGACGTTCCAGAAGAAGTCTTGGTGACCTCAATGGAAACACACCAACGGTACTTTGTTGTACGCGACCTTGATGGTCAGCTGAAACCAAACTTCATCTCCGTCCGTAATGGGAACGCTGAGCACTTGGAAAATGTTATCCGAGGAAATGAAAAAGTCTTGGTGGCGCGTCTTGAAGATGGTGAATTCTTCTGGCGTGAAGACCAAAAACTTAAGATTGAAGACCTCGTTGCTAAATTGGCCAACGTGACCTTCCATGAAAAAATTGGTTCTCTTTCAGAACACATGGCGCGTGCGGGTGTCATTGCAGCGTCACTAGCTGAGCAAGCTGGTTTGACTGCTGAAGAAACGGCAGCCGTCGCTCGTGCAGCTGAAATCTACAAATTTGACCTCTTGACGGGTATGGTCGGAGAGTTCGATGAATTGCAAGGAATCATGGGTGAAAAATACGCCCTCCTTGCTGGTGAAGATGCTGCGGTTGCGACAGCTATCCGTGAGCACTACCTTCCTGATTCAGCAGACGGAGCCCTTCCAGAGACTAAGGTTGGTGCCATTCTTGCCCTTGCAGATAAATTGGATACCCTCCTTTCCTTCTTCTCAGTTGGCTTGATTCCATCAGGTTCAAATGACCCTTATGCGCTTCGTCGTGCAACACAAGGGATTGTTCGTATCTTGGATGCCTTTGGTTGGCATATCCCTATGGATGAGTTGATTGACAGCCTCTACGGACTTTCATTTGATAGCCTTTCCTATGACAATCAAGCAGAAGTGCTCAACTTCATCAAGGCGCGCGTGGACAAGATGATGGGACGCACACCAAAAGATATCAAAGAAGCTGTTCTTGCTAGTTCAAACTTTGTCGTGGCAGATATGCTGGAAGCAGCTGAAGCTCTTTCAGAAGCTGCGAAGACGGATGGTTACAAGGCAGCTGTTGAATCCCTCTCTCGTGCCTTTAACTTGGCAGAAAAAGCAGATGCTTCAGTAGCGGTCGATGCTAGTCTCTTTGAAAATGATCAAGAAAAAGCCCTTTCTAAAGCGATTGAAGAGCTTGAATTGACTGGTTCAGCTAGTGATAAATTGGCTCAACTCTTTGCTCTTAGCCCAGTCATTGATGCTTTCTTTGACAATACCATGGTGATGGCAGAAAATGAGGCTGTTAAAAACAACCGTTTGACCCTTCTTGCAGGCCTTGTAGCGAAAGCTAATGCTGTTGCAGCCTTTAATCAATTGAACACAAAATAAGTACCTGATGACAGGTAGAAAGTAGGTTTTATTATGACACCTGAAAAAATCGCTCGAATCAATGAGCTTGCTAAAAAGAAAAAAACAGAAGGTTTGACGCCAGAAGAAACAGTGGAGCAAGCAAAACTTCGTGAAGAATATATTGAAGGTTATCGTCGTTCGGTTCGTCACCACATTGAAGGGATCAAAATTGTGGATGAAGAAGGTAACGATGTAACACCTGAGAAACTACGCCAAGTGCAACGGGAAAAAGGTTTGCATGGCCGTAGCCTCGATGACCCTAATTCATAAGCAAAAGAGTGCTGGAAGAGACTCCAGCAGTCTTTTTAATCTATAAAATTCAGAATATTCTGGACTAGATTGACCAATTTTTAAAAACATGGTATAGTAGATTGTGTGAAAATTTAAAGTATACTTTTCTGAAAATGTACAGAAAAAGAATTGGAGTAATCATATGTCAAAAAAACATCATCCTAGTCAAGAAACCGAAAATGGGATGGTTCGTGGTCTGCAAAATCGGCATGTTCAGCTGATCGCTATTGCAGGAACCATCGGGACAGGGCTCTTTCTTGGAGCTGGTCGTTCCCTTTCTTTGACAGGTCCCTCTATTATTTTAGTCTATATGCTGACTGGCGCCTTCATGTACTTGATGATGCGGGCGATCGGAGAAATGCTCTATATGGACCCTGATCAACACACCTTTATCAACTTTATCACCAAGTATATAGGAAAAGGTTGGGGTTATTTTTCAGGATGGTCCTATTGGGTCTCCTTGGTATTTTTGGGAATGGCAGAGATCACCGCTGTTTCCAACTATGTCCAGCTTTGGTTTCCAAATTGGCCAGCCTGGCAGATTCAAATTATCTTTTTAGCGCTCTTAAGTTGTGTAAACTTGATCGCTGTGAAGGTTTTTGGAGAGGTTGAATTCTGGTTTGGAATGATCAAGATTGTCACTATTTTAGCCTTGATCGCAACAGGGATCTTTATGGTGACGACGAATTTTGAAACACCAGCTGGACACGCTAGCTTAACCAATATTACCAGTGGTTTTCAAATGTTTCCAAATGGTTGGGTCAAGTTTGTCATGGCCTTCCAAATGGTCTTCTTTGCTTATCAAGCGATCGAGTTTGTCGGAATTACTACTTCTGAAACAGCTAATCCCCGCCAAGTATTGCCAAAAGCCATTAAAGAAATTCCAATCCGAATTGTAATCTTTTATGTAGGAGCTTTGTTGGCGATTATGGCTATTTTCCCTTGGCAACAGCTTCCTGTCAATAAGTCACCGTTTGTAACTGTCTTTCAGATGGTAGGAATCAAGTGGGCAGCAGGATTGATTAATTTTGTTGTACTGACAGCTGCTGCATCTTCCTTGAATTCCACCCTCTATTCAACAGGGCGTCACTTGTATCAGATTGCAAAAGAAACTCCAAACAGTAAAGTGATGAATCGTTTGAAGCTGAATAGCTTATCTCGTATGGGGATTCCAAGTCGCGCGATTATTTTTTCTGCGATTGTGGTTGCTGTTTCAGCCTTTATCAATGTGTTGCCAGGTGTCTCAGATGCCTTTGCCTTGATTACAGCATCTTCTTCTGGTGTCTACATTGCTATTTACATTTTGACTATGCTTGCCCATCTTAAGTACCGTAAATCGAAAGAATTTATGCCAGATGGTTTTGTCATGCCAGCCTATAAAGTGTTGAATCCATTGACCATTGTTTTCTTCCTCTTCGTATTCGTTTGTCTCTTTTTGCAAGAATCAACATACATTGGAGCGATTGGAGCAACCATCTGGATCATTCTTTTTGGGATTTACAGCAATTGGAAACATAGTAAATAAACCGCAAGAGAGTGGGACAGAAATCGGTAATTCGTTAGAATTCGATTTCGTCGTCCCACCTCCGCACAGTTGAGTAGGGCTGTAAAAGCTGATGAAATCAGCGTAGTAGAGCCCACTCAACTACTGCGTCTTGCTCGACAATCCAAAAACAATAAAGAGGCTAGGACTTTTGTCCCAGCCTCTTTATTATTTCAGAGCTAGTTTGCTTTCTTTTAAGGAATTTCTTGGAGTGATTAAAAGAAAAACAGAGATGGAAGAAATTATTTTTCTTCCATCTCTGTTTTTTGTCCTTGAATGGCTTTTTTGAGCCACCAAAGTGAGCCGGCTAGGATCAGGGCAGCAAGCCAAAAAATCCAAGCCTCAATAGTGGTTAGAAAAAAGTAGAGAGCGATAGCATCGACCAATAAAAGTGGGATGAGAATCTGTTTTCTTATTTTCATAAGAATATTGTATCATAAATCCTAGAGGAAACAAATAAAATCAAGCCTTTCTAGGTATTTTGAAGGATCCGAAAAGGTCCGATAGGATTAGTTAGTGAATTTTCTTTCAGGAGTGCATCTTGGTCCCATTTGTGGTAAAATAGTAAAGATATGAGTAAAGAATTTCATCATGTAACGGTTTTGCTTCATGAAACGATCGATATGCTGGATGTTAAGCCAGATGGTATCTATGTAGACGCCACATTGGGTGGGGCAGGCCACAGCGAATATTTGTTAACAAAATTAAATGAATCGGGCCATCTTTATGCCTTTGACCAAGATCAGCATGCGATTGAGAATGCTAAGATTCGTTTGGCACCTTTCATCGAGAAAGGCATGGTGACCTTCATTAAGGATAACTTTCGTCATTTGAAGGAACGTCTAAACGAATTGGGTGTGACTGAAATTGATGGAATCTGTTATGACCTAGGTGTGTCTAGTCCTCAGTTAGATGAACGGGAACGCGGATTTTCTTACAAGAAAGATGCGCCACTGGACATGCGGATGAATCAAGAAGCTTCCTTGACAGCCTATGAGGTCGTAAATAGCTACGATTACCATGATCTAGTCCGTATTTTTTTCAAATATGGAGAGGACAAATTTTCCAAGCAAATTGCGCGGAAAATTGAGCAAGCACGAGCAATTAAACCGATTGAAACGACGACTGAATTAGCAGAGATTATTAAATCTGCTAAACCAGCTAAGGAGCTCAAGAAAAAGGGCCATCCTGCTAAACAGATTTTCCAAGCCATTCGTATCGAAGTCAATGATGAACTGGGAGCTGCAGATGAATCAATTCAGCAAGCCATGGATTTGTTGGCCCTCGATGGTCGTATTTCTGTGATTACCTTTCATTCGTTAGAGGATCGATTGACCAAACAATTGTTTAAAGAAGCTTCGACAGTTGAGGTTCCAAAGGGGCTTCCCTTTATTCCAGATGATTTGAAACCAAAGATGGAGTTAGTCAACCGGAAACCTATTTTGCCAAGTGATGAAGAGCTTGAGGATAATAATCGATCCCATTCAGCAAAACTACGGGTTGCTCGAAAAATACACAAGTAAGAGGAATTGATATGGCAGCAAGAGATGAGAGAACAAGAACACAGCTACTGCAAGACCGCTTTCGCCGTTTCTCTAGAGTAGAAAAGGCTTTTTATGGGTCGATTGTCCTAACAGCTGTTATTTTAGCCATTAGTATCGTCTTTATGCAGACACGGATTTTACAAGTTCAGAGTGAATTGACGGATTTGAATACGGAACTAGAAGCCAAAAAGACGGAATTAGCAGATGTTCGTCAAGAGGTCAATGAATTAACACGTTATGACCGCTTATCACAGTTGGCTAGCTCCCAAGGAATGAAGCTGCAAAAAGAAAATCGAAAAACAGTGAGTGCAAGTAGTGATGAATAAATTCAAAAAATTTTTGATCGGGTATTCGATAAAGAAACGTCGCTTGCCGGATCAGAATCGAAAACAAGTTGGGAAAAATCTCAGTGTACTGGCGATTTTCCTCTTTTTTCTCTTTCTGATTAATTTTGCAATGATCATTGGGACTGACAAAAAATTTGGTGTAACCTTATCGGATCAAGCCAAAAAAGTCCATGAGCAGACGGTCATTGTTCCTGCAAAACGTGGAACGATCTATGATCGAAATGGAGCAGTAATTGCTGAAGATGCGACGACCTATAACGTTTATGCCGTTATTGATAAAAAGTACAAATCAGCAACTGGGAAAGTCCTCTATGTAGAAGAGAGCCAATTTAAAAAAGTAGCAGAAATCTTTAAGCAGTACTTAGGGATGGATGAGGATTACGTCATTCAACAGTTGTCGCAAAAGAAATTGAAACAGGTTTCTTTTGGCTCGAACGGAAATGGCATTACTTATAGTAATATGACAGCCATCCGTGAGGCCATGGAAGCGGCGAAGATTGAAGGGGTTGCCTTTACAACTAGTCCAAATCGAAGCTATAAAAATGGAGTTTTTGCCTCTCAATTTATAGGTCAGGCCTCTCTTCAAGAAGATAAAGAGGGGAATAAAACCCTGAAGGGACAATCAGGGATGGAGAAATCCCTCGATCGTATTCTCGCTGGTCAAAATGGGGTTATCACCTATGACAAAGACCGAAACGGCAATATCGTTCCTGGTTCAGATAAGGTTTCTGTCAAAACAGAAGATGGAAAAGATGTCTATACGACCATTTCAGCAGAATTACAAACCTACCTTGAGACGCGAATGGATGTTTTCCAAGAAAAAGTAAAAGGAAAGTATGTTAGTGCGACTCTTGTGAGTGCAAAAACAGGAGAAATCCTTGCGACAACGCAACGTCCTTCCTATAATGCGGATACCAAACAAGGGCTGGATCTGAAAAACTTGAAAACCTGGAATACCATCCTTTATCAAGATCAATATGAACCGGGTTCAACCATGAAGGTCATGTTATTAGCTTCGGCGATTGATCATGGAACCTTCCCAGCTTATAATGAGGGATACTATAATAACGAACTACAAGTAAAAGATGCGACCATCCGTGACTGGGATGTCAATATGGGACTGTCTGAAGGTCGCTATATGAATATTGCACAGGGCTTTGCCTTTTCTAGTAATATTGGGATGACCAAGCTAGAGCAGAAGATGGGAAATAACGTCTGGATGAATTACCTCCACCGCTTCAAATTTGGTCTCCCTACCCGTTTTGGCATGGGCGATGAGAGTTTTGGAAGCCTTCCGGGTGATAACTATGTTACTCAAGCTATGTCTGCCTTTGGTCAAGGGATTTCCGTCAGTCAAACTCAAATGTTACGGGCCTTTAGTGCCATCGCTAATGATGGACAAATGTTGGAGCCGAAGTTTATTAGTGCTATTTACGATAAAAAATCAGACACAGCCCGCAAATCAAAAAAAGAAGTTGTTGGAAAACCAGTTTCAGGATCAGCTGCACAACAGACACGGAACTATATGATCACCGTCGGAACAGATCCAGAGTATGGAACCTTGTACAGTGATGGACCCATCATTCAGGTACCCGGTCAAAACGTTGCGGTGAAATCAGGGACTGCCCAAATGGCGACAGATCAAGGATACTTGCAAGGAGAAAATGATTATATCTACTCGGTTGTAGCCATGACACCTGCAGAAGATCCTGAATTCATCATGTATGTGACGGTCCAACAACCAGAAGTGAAATTCTCATTCACCAGCTGGGAAGAGCTGGTCAATCCTATTTTGGAAGATGCAGTTGCTTTGAAGGATGAATTGAATCTAGTAACGGAAACCAAGGCCTTGGATGGGGTCACCAAAGAGGCCACCTATAAGATGCCGTCGGCAGAATCCTTGTCGAAAGAATTGAAGTTGAAGCAGACCATCAGCCCAGGTGGCTTCGCAGATGAACTGCGGCGCAATCTGATCCAGCCTGTCGTCCTAGGTACTGGAAAAAATATTAAAAAGATGTCTGTTTCAGCAGGAACGAAATTAAAAGCAAATGAGCAAGTGTTATTGTTGACAGATGATTTGGATTCAGTTCCGGATATGTACGGATGGACCAAGGAAAATGTTGATAAATTTGCAGAATGGACGGGCATTGAGATCACCTATAAAGGGGAAGGTTCTCGTGTGAGCAAACAAAACGTCAAAGTAGAAACTGCTTTAAAGAAGACGAAGAAAATAACAATTACATTAGGAGATTGATATGTTACTTGCTACCCTAGTAGTATCATTTATACTGACGGTTATTGGCATTCCGGCCTTCATCCGTTTCTATCAACGAGCCCATATTTCAGGGCAACAAATGCACGAAGATGTGAAGCAACACCAAGCCAAGGCGGGCACTCCTACCATGGGTGGAGTTGTATTTCTCATTACAGCCGTTCTAGTTAGTTTTGTCGTTACCGTATTGACTGGAAATTTCACGCGCCCTGTTCAACTGATTCTATTTATCTTGATTCTATATGGAATTGTTGGATTTTTGGATGACTTTTTAAAAGTTTTTCGTAAGATTAATGAAGGTCTCAACCCAAAACAAAAACTGGCCCTTCAACTTGTTGGTGGAATCATCTTCTATATTTTTTCTGAACGCCACGGTGCAGGAAGCCTTTTAAATGTCTTTGGTTACGATCTTTACTTGGGCCATTTCTACATTCTCTTTGCTTTGTTTTGGTTGGTTGGATTTTCAAACGCGGTCAATTTAACAGATGGAATTGATGGATTAGCCAGCATCTCCGTTGCTATTAGCCTGAGTGCCTATTCCTTTATTGCCTATATGCAAGGAAAATGGGACATTCTCTTTGTGACTTTGAGTATGATTGGGGCTTTGCTCGGATTCTTTGTCTTCAACCACAAGCCGGCTAAAATCTTTATGGGCGATGTCGGTAGTCTAGCTCTTGGAGGGATGCTTGCAGCCTTGTCAATGGCTCTGCATGTCGAGTGGACGTTGCTCTTGATTGGTCTGGTCTATGTCATTGAAACAGGTTCAGTGATGCTACAAGTGACCTATTTCAAATGGACCAAGAAACGGTACGGGGAAGGACGTCGGATTTTCCGAATGACTCCTTTCCACCATCATTTAGAACTGGGTGGCCTTTCTGGCAATGGTCAAAACTGGTCAGAATGGAAAGTGGATGCCTTTATGTGGAGCATTGCCTTGGTGACAAGTGTCGTGACTCTAGTCCTTCTCTACCTATAAAACGACGGTGGGCTTGCCCATCGTTTTTTTGCTGACTCAGAGAGACTTTGCGGGTTAGGAAAAATGACTCATAAGAGAGGCAAGAAGACAGCTTTTCTGATATAATAATAGAGATCATGAAAGGAAATGAGAAAATGAAATTTACAGAGTTTAATTTTAAGCCCTATATTCAAGAGGCACTGAAAGAAATCAATTTTAGAGAAGCAACTGAAGTACAGGAAAAACTAATTCCGATTGTCCTAGCTGGAAATGATTTGGTAGGAGAGTCAAAGACTGGTTCTGGGAAAACCCATACTTTCCTCTTGCCAATTTTTCAAACTCTAAATGAAGACAGCCAACAAGTTGAAGCGGTCATCACGGCTCCTAGTCGGGAGTTGGCGACGCAAATTTACCAAGCTGCTCGTCAAATCGCTAGTCATTCTGACAAAGAGATTCGGATTGTGAATTATGTTGGAGGAACGGATAAAAGCCGTCAGATTGAAAAACTGCAGGTCAAACAACCACATATCGTGATTGGAACTCCAGGCCGGATCTATGATCTAGTTGCATCTGGTGATTTTGCTATTCATAAGGCCCATACTTTTGTGGTAGATGAGGCAGATATGACACTGGACATGGGATTCTTGTCTACCGTGGATAAGATTGCTTCAAGGCTTCCGCAACAACTGCAATTTTTAGTTTTTTCAGCCACCATTCCGCAAAAATTGCAGCCTTTCTTGAAAAAATATCTCTCAAACCCAGTCATGGAGCAAATTAAGACTAAGACGGTGATTTCAGATACCATCGATAATTGGCTGGTTTCCACCAAGGGTCGGGATAAAAATGAGCAAATTTACCAATTGACCAAGACCTTGCAACCTTATTTGGCCATGATTTTCGTTAATACCAAAACGAGAGCAGATGATCTCCATGCCTATTTGGTGGCTCAGGGATTGAAAGTGGCAAAGATTCACGGAGATATCCCACCACGTGAACGGAAACGGATCATGAATCAGGTTAAAAATCTTGATTTTGAGTATATTGTGGCCACAGATTTAGCGGCTCGTGGAATTGATATCGAAGGGGTGAGTCATGTCATCAACGATGCTATTCCACAAGATCTTTCTTTCTTTGTCCACCGTGTCGGTCGGACAGGACGCAATGGTCTACCAGGTGTCGCTATTACTCTTTATCAACCGAGTGATGATTCAGATATCCGTGAACTAGAAAAAATGGGCATTCGTTTCGTACCGAAAGTGTTGAAAAATGGGGTTATTGAAGATACTTATGATCGGGACAGACGGGCGAATCGTGAGAAAAAGCAAGAGAAACTCGACATCGAAATGATTGGTCTGGTGAAGAAGAAAAAGAAAAAAATCAAACCAGGCTACAAGAAAAAAATCAAATGGGCAGTTGATGAAAAGCGGAGAAAAGCTAAGCGAGCTGAAAACCGTGCGCGTGGTCGGGCGGAACGTAAGGCCAAACGCCAAACTTTCTAACCCCTTCTTTCAAATGTTCAGAAGAAAACATAGATTTTCTTTATGAACTCCATAAAGAAAAACTATTAGGAACTTGTCTAAAATTATGATAGACTAAATTTGAGTAGTCTATCATTTTTCTATTTCTGTAGCAATTTTTGGAATTCCGATAGTGAATGTGATAGAATGTTTATGTTCGAGAAAGGAAGTAACAAAAATGTTTACAACTAATCTTTTAGCTGCCAACTGGTATGCTGACTTTTTAAAACACGTTCCAGATAGCAAGCTGTTTAGTTTGAGAGCCGTATTGGATGCATTTCCGGCAGTCATTGGGAAATTGCCTGTGACGATTTTATTAGCCCTAGGAGGCGCATTTTTTGGGATTATTTTTGCCATGATTTTTGCTCTGGTCAAAATTAATCGTGTACGAATTCTTTACCCGATTCAAGCTGTTTTTGTCAGTTTTTTGCGGGGGACTCCTTTGTTGGTTCAGTTGATGTTGACCTATTATGGGATTCCTCTTATTTTAAAAGCGATCAATCAGTCTTATGGAACAGCTTTTAATATTAATGCCATTCCAGCTGAGTTATTTGCAATTGTGGCTCTTGCCTTTAATGAGGCGGCTTATGCGAGTGAGACCATCCGGGCAGCCATTTTATCAGTGGATCCTGGTGAAATTGAGGCAGCGCGTAGTCTTGGAATGACCAACCGTCAAGTTTATCGCCGGATTATTATTCCCAATGCAGCAGTCGTTGCAACTCCTACTTTAATCAACTCTCTCATTGGCTTGACCAAGGGGACCTCGCTAGCCTTTAGTGCCAGTGTAGTTGAAATTTTTGCCCAAGCACGGATTATTGGGGGGAGCGATTTGAAGTACTTTGAACGCTTTATCACGGTATCGATTGTTTACTGGATTGTGAACATTCTCATTGAAATACTAGGCCGTCACATTGAACGTCGACTGGATATTGAGACTCCCGTAGCAATTGATTTACCAGATCAGGAGGTCCGGATCTAATGATTTATATTTCAGAATTATCAAAGACATTTTCAGGTCAAAAGGTTTTAAATAATCTAAGTTTGGAAATTCAAAAAGGGGAAGTCGTGGCCTTAATCGGGTCTTCGGGAGCTGGTAAATCAACCTTCTTACGCAGTTTAAACTATTTGGAAGCTCCAGACAGTGGTAGAATTAAGATTGATGATTTCGAGGTTGATTTTGAGCACATTACCCAAGATCAAATCTTGACCTTAAGAAGAAAATTGGCCATGGTGTTCCAACAGTTTAATTTGTTTGGTAGAAAAACAGCTCTTGAAAATGTGAAAGAAGGGCTCATTGTTGTGAAGGGCTTATCCGACCAAGAAGCAACGAAAATTGCTCGAGAAGAACTGGCAAAAGTCGGCTTATCGGATCGTGAAAATCACTATCCTCGTCACCTCTCAGGTGGACAAAAACAACGGGTGGCTTTGGCCCGTGCCTTGGCCATGAAACCAGAGGTTCTTTTGCTGGATGAACCGACTTCGGCCTTGGATCCAGAATTGGTTGGAGAAGTTGAAAAATCCATTGCCAATGCAGCAAAATCAGGACAAACCATGGTACTGGTCAGCCATGATATGTCTTTTGTAGCGCAAGTAGCAGATAAGGTCCTATTTTTGGATAAAGGACGGATTATTGAATCTGGAACACCAGAGGAAATCATGCAACATCCAAAAGAAGAACGGACAAAAGAATTCTTTGCTAGTTACAAACGGACCTATGTTTGATATAATAGAGGAGAGGTAAGACTCAGCTGGCGATGCTAGCTGGGTTTGTTTTCTGAAAATGTAAAAATATTTGGAGTCGTGATGTTAAATAAATTATTGTCCTTATATTTACAAAGTTTAGTGACGACAACGATTTTAGTTGGGATCGCTTCTTGTATTTGGATTGGCTACCGTGCCCTTAAGAAGAAAGATAAAACAGCCAAGCAACGACAAGCCCATTTGTATGATATCCTCTTAATTGATATCATGACGATTCCTATTTTAACCTTTGCGGTCATAGGGATTTTGTTTATCTTTCAAGCACGATAATTGCAAAAAGACCGTGTTAGAATTATAATGGTTACAACAAAACAGAAAGAGGTTGAGTATGTTTGATACAGTGATTATTGGAGCAGGTCCTGCAGGGATGACTGCTGCCCTTTATGCAGCACGAAGCAATTTAAAGGTCGCATTGATTGAGAGAGGAATTCCAGGCGGTCAAATGAACAATACGTCTGACATTGAAAACTATCCTGGCTATGCGAATATTAGTGGCCCAGACTTGGCTGAAAAAATGTTTGAGCCTTTAGAAAATCTTGGTGTGGAACATTTGTTTGGTCAGGTAGAGCGCATCGAAGACCTCGGAGCAACCAAAAAGATTGTCACAGATGATGGGGAATTTGAAGCTAAAACCGTGGTGATTGCAACAGGGTCTAACCACCGTTCATTGAATGTCCCTGGTGAAGAGGAGCTGAATAGTAGAGGGGTTTCCTACTGTGCTGTTTGTGATGGAGCTTTCTTTAGAGACGAGGATCTCTTGGTCGTTGGTGGTGGCGATTCTGCGGTAGAAGAAGCTGTCTTTTTGACTCAGTTTGCAAAAACAGTGACCATTGCCCATCGTCGTGATCAGTTGCGTGCCCAAAAAGTTCTTCAAGACCGTGCCTTTGCCAATGATAAAATTCACTTTGCTTGGAATACGGTTGTTGAAGAAATTAAGGGGGAACCAAAAGTAACGTCTGTCCTTTTAAAAGATGTGAAGACAGGAGAGGTTAGAGAGCAGGCCTTTGGTGGTGTCTTTATCTATGTCGGTTTAGATCCTGTCAGTGATTTTGCGACGGAACTTGGTATTTTAGATGAAAATGGCTGGGTGGTGACGGATGATCATATGAGAACCACAGTCCCAGGTATTTTTGCGGTTGGTGATGTTCGTCAAAAAGACCTACGTCAAGTGACGACAGCCGTCGGAGACGGTGCGATTGCTGGCCAAGAAGTTTATAAATATATCACAGAAAACTTTTAATCTTTTAAAAATCTGAGGTTTGTGTCTCAGATTTTTTTTGTGCTTTCCTTTCAGTATTCAATGGGGCTGAAATGTGCTATAATGGTACTAATTTTATGGTAGGAATTCATAGAACAAATCTAAAAAAAGAGGTATTCATATGTATCCAGATGACAGTTTAACCTTGCATACTGATTTATACCAAATCAACATGATGCAGGTCTATTTTGATCAAGGTATCCACAATAAACATGCTGTATTTGAAGTGTATTTTCGTCAACAGCCTTTTAAAAACGGCTATGCTGTATTTGCTGGCTTAGAGCGAATTGTGAAATATTTGGAAAACTTGAGTTTTTCTGAGAGCGATATTGCCTATTTAGAGTCACTTGGTTATCATGGAGCCTTCTTGGAATATCTCCGTGATCTTAAATTGGAACTGACAGTACGCTCGGCTCAAGAAGGTGACTTAGTTTTTGCCAATGAACCAATTGTCCAGGTCGAAGGTCCTCTGGCTCAGTGTCAATTGGTGGAAACAGCCCTCTTAAATATAGTCAACTTTCAAACCTTGATAGCCACAAAGGCTGCACGCATTCGTTCGGTCATTGAAGATGAGCCTTTGATGGAATTTGGGACACGTCGCGCGCAAGAAATGGATGCTGCGATTTGGGGAACTCGTGCGGCAGTCATCGGAGGTGCTAATGGGACTAGTAATGTTCGGGCAGGAAAACTCTTTGGAATCCCTGTTTTAGGAACCCATGCCCATTCTCTTGTACAGGTATATGGAAATGACTACCAAGCCTTTAAGGCCTATGCGGAAACCCATAAAGATTGTGTCTTCCTCGTCGATACCTATGATACCCTTCGTATTGGGGTACCAGCAGCTATTCAGGTAGCGCGTGAAATGGGAGAGAAGATCAATTTCTTAGGCGTTCGGATTGATTCAGGAGATATTGCCTATATTTCTAAAAAAGTTCGCCAGCAATTAGATGAGGCTGGGTTTACAAATGCTAAAATCTACGCTTCTAACGACTTGGATGAAAATACCATCCTCAACTTAAAAATGCAAAAAGCAAAAATTGATGTATGGGGTGTGGGAACCAAACTAATTACGGCTTACGATCAACCAGCACTTGGGGCGGTATACAAAATTGTTTCTGTTGAAAACGAAGCAGGAGAGATGATCAATACCATCAAGCTTTCTAATAATGCAGAGAAAGTTTCTACTCCAGGTAAAAAGCAAGTCTGGCGGATTACGAGTCGTGAAAAAGGTAAGTCAGAAGGGGACTACATTACTTATGATGGAGTAGATGTTTCTCAACTGACAGAACTTAAAATGTTCCATCCGACTTATACCTACATCAATAAAACGGTCCGAAACTTTGAGGCTATTCCTCTTTTAGTGGATATTTTTAAAGAGGGGCAATTGGTTTATCAACTACCACCATTATCAGAAATTCAAGAATATGCTCGTAAAAATTACGATCAATTGTGGGATGAATACAAGCGTGTCCTTAATCCACAGCATTACCCAGTTGACTTGGCAAAAGATATTTGGCAGGATAAGATGGATCTAATCGAGGAAATGCGTAACAAGGCCAATGGAGAAGGAGAAGCAAAATGAGTTTGCAAGAAGAGATTATCCAACAATTGGGTGTCAAGCCTAGCATTGATCCTCAGGAAGAGATTCGCCGCTCGGTTGATTTCTTAAAAAGATATCTAAAAAAACATCCCTTCTTGAAAACATTTGTATTAGGGATCTCAGGAGGACAAGATTCGACTCTTGCTGGGCGATTAGCTCAATTAGCCATGGAAGAAATGCGCTCAGAGACAGGAGATGCCTCCTATCAATTTATTGCTGTTCGCCTTCCTTATGGGGTACAGACAGATGAAGAAGATGCTCAAAAAGCTTTGACCTTTATCCAGCCAGATGTCAGCCTAGTCGTTAACATCAAGGAATCAGTTGATGCCATGGAACGCGCTGTCGAAGCAACAGGAACGGATATCTCCGACTTCAACAAGGGCAATATCAAGGCTCGCAGTCGCATGATTGCTCAGTATGCTTTAGCAGGTGCGCGGAGTGGAGCCGTTATTGGGACGGACCATGCAGCGGAAAATATTACAGGTTTCTTCACAAAATTTGGAGATGGTGGTGCAGATATTTTACCCCTTTTCCGTTTGAACAAGCGCCAAGGAAAACAATTGCTTAAAGCCTTGGGAGCTGATCCTGCTCTCTATGAGAAAATCCCAACTGCAGATTTGGAAGAAGAAAAACCAGGAATAGCAGACGAAGTAGCGCTGGGTGTCACCTATAATGAAATCGATGATTACCTAGAAGGCAAACAAGTGAGCCCAGAAGCTCAAGCCACTATTGAAAAATGGTGGTACAAAGGCCAACACAAACGCCACCTGCCAATCACAGTATTTGATCATTTCTGGGAGTAAAAAGGTCCACTGGACCTTTTTAGCCCGAGTCTTAAAATAGGAAAACGAGACAGAAATCGGTAACTCGCAGAGTTCGATTTCGTAGTCTCACCATACAATATTGTGAAAAGCATCAAAAAGAAGGGCGATTTCATCCGTCCTTTTCTTCTAGATTAAAGTAACCAACTTGCAACGTTCAAGTTGCATGAAAAAATGAAGGGAGACAATCTATGAATCATCTTGGAAGTCTTGTCATAGAGACAGAGCATTTATACTTGAGGCCTTTCGTTTTGGAAGATGCACCAGCGATGTTTGAAAATTGGGCTTCGGATCCTGAAACCCTGAAATATGTCACTTGGGATGCCCATGCATCTACTGAGAGAACCAGAGAATCGATCAAAAGATGGATCGAACAGTATCGTAAACCAGATACTTATAAATGGGCGCTTTGTTTGAAAACATCACTGGATCAGGTAATTGGAGATATTAGTGTGGTTTCTCAAGACCAGGAAAGTCAATCATGCGAGCTAGGTTATATCCTTGGCAAGAAATTCTGGGGGCGGGGATTCATGACAGAAGCCGTCATAGCTGTTTTGGATTTCTTATTGAACAAAGTCGGATTTAAAGAAATCAAAGCCACTTATGTCAGTTTAAATCCTGCTTCAGGGAAAGTCATGGAAAAGGCAGGAATGCAGTATGTAGAAACCATCCCTCATGCCATTCAACGCAAAGGATATTGCGGGGATAAAATCATCTATTCTAAACAGAATCCCTCTCTATAGGGTGATTTTTACTTGAAGATTCTGCTCAAAGGATTATAATAGTAAATAATGAAAAAAGGAGATTGCTATGTCAGAATTAACGAAAGAATTTACAGACCAGCTCTATGCTAATTATGAAGCAAATGTGAAATATGCGGCTCTTGAAAATGCTGTTACCCACAATGGGATCCATGCATCGCTTGAAACGCGCAAGAGTGCAGTAGAAAATACACCAGTTTTTTCACTTGATTTGACCAAGGATAAGGTGACAAACCAAAAAGCATCTGGACGTTGTTGGATGTTTGCGGCTTTAAATACCTTCCGTCACAAGATGATTTCAAGCTTCCAATTGGAGGATTTTGAATTGTCTCAAGCACATACTTTCTTTTGGGATAAGTATGAAAAATCAAACTGGTTTTTGGAGCAAGTGATTGCTACAGCAGATCAAGAATTGACCAGCCGTAAGGTGGCTTTTCTCCTACAAACCCCACAACAAGATGGTGGTCAATGGGATATGGTGGTATCCCTCTTTGAGAAATACGGAGTGGTTCCAAAATCAGTTTATCCGGAATCGATTTCTTCAAGTAATAGCCGGGAATTGAACACCTACCTCAATAAACTCTTGCGTCAAGATGCGCAAATCTTGCGTGACTTGATTCACTCAGGCGCAGATAGTGAGGCAGTTGCGAGCAAGAAACAAGCGTTGTTGCAAGAAATCTTTAACTTCTTGGCTATGTCTTTAGGATTGCCTCCGCGTGAATTTGACTTTTCATACCGTGATAAGGACAACCAATTCCATACCGAAAGTGGCTTAACTCCACAAAGCTTCTACAAAAAATATGTAGACCTTCAATTAGACGATTACGTCTCCATTATCAATGCCCCAACTACAGATAAGCCATATGGAAAATCTTACACCGTAGATATGCTGGGCAATGTGGTTGGTAGCCGTCCAGTCCGCTACCTAAATGTTCCAATGGATCGATTGAAAGAATTAGCTATTGCTCAAATGAAAGCAGGAGAAACTGTCTGGTTTGGTTCAGATGTAGGCCAAGTCAGCAACCGTAAAGCCGGAATCCTGGCAACAGATGTCTACGATTTTGAAGCAGGCATGGACATTCATTTGACACAAGACAAGGCGGGTCGCTTGGACTATGCAGAAAGTCTCATGACACACGCTATGGTCTTGACAGGGGTTGATTTAGACGAAGCAGGTCAGCCTCGTAAATGGAAGGTTGAAAATTCATGGGGAGACAAGGTCGGTACAGATGGTTACTTTGTGGCTTCTGATGCTTGGATGGATGAATATACCTATCAAATCGTGGTTCGTAAAGAATTCCTAACAGCAGACGAATTAGCAGCCTATGAAGCAGAACCAATTGTCCTAGCACCGTGGGATCCAATGGGAGCTTTAGCAAAATAATGATATAGAAAAGAGCCGAAAGGCTCTTTTCAGATTGAAGACAAAATATCTTAAAAACTTTCCTTAGGTGAGTACGGACGTCAGCGAACTTCTTTAAAGTTCCATGACTAATTATTGAGTCTAAGGTCTCAATAATTCCGAGTGCCTGAAACAATAACGTTTCAAGCACTTTTCTCACAGCGGAAAGTTTCAGTATTTTCTTAAATCGATTTAAATATTGGAACTCAATTTTGTTTTTTGCAGAATCACTTAACTTATTTTGCTTTAAAATAGTTTGTCTACATTCTAATAAGAGCCGAAAGGCTCTTTTTTTTATATACTCAAAAATAAAAAAGCTGGGAAGTCTAACTAAATAAATCAGATTTTATTCGTTCTGGTTTTTTAACCATTGTTTTAAAAAAAGCCGGGCAAAAGCCCGACTTCTCTGTTATATTATTCGTTATGATTGTTAGATTCTTGTGAAGAAGGCTCAGATGGTTTAGATTGATTTTCTTCGTTCGAAGAGCTAGACGATGGTTCTTCATACGAATACTGATCAGTGGAATAACTTGGCTCATAATAGTAGTTATTGTAGTTGTTCTTACCATTGTTTAAGTAGAGATAAGAACCACTTCGATACAGTCCACTTGGTTGCGTCCAATCTGTATGACCAGAATTGTTGTTATTAGCAAGATAGAGCATCATCTGACGGTAAACATCTGTTGCTACCTGAATTCCGTTGTCTAATACCGGAGTCAAGCGATTTGAATAACCAGTCCAGACGGCCATAGCATATTCAGGTGTGTATCCAACGAATGATTCATCTGGAGCTACGATACTTGAATAACCTATATTTTTGGTTAACTTATTAATCTCGTTGTCAGCATAGTTTGATGTACCTGTCTTACCAGCTTGGTAGACTCCTGAAATAGCCGCATTTGTACCTCTACCAGACAAGAGAACTGTCTTCATCATATCTGTCATCATGTAGGCAGTTGTTGCTTTCATTGCACGAGTTCCTTCGGACTCAAATTCCTTGGTTGTGCCATCACTAAAGACAACCCGACTAACATAGGATGGTTTGTAATAGGTACCGCCATTGGCAAAAGCAGCATAGGCAGCTGCCATTTTCTCACTGCTGGCTCCGTATTTGTTGCTAGAATCGCTAGTGTTACTCGAGATAGCGTTGGCGTAAACCATTTCTGGGTAATCGATCCCTAATCCATTGAGGAATTTCTTAGCTTGTTTAAGACCAACTTTTTCCAGGGCCTTCACCGCTGGAACGTTCCGAGATTGTTGGATTGCATAAGTCATAGTAATACTACCGTAGTAAGAACGGTCCCAGTTGTAGACTGGTGTTGAGGAATGAGGGAAATTATATGGTGCATCTGTAATGGTAGCTGCAGTAGAAGTGTATTCCTCATGCTCAAGGGCTGGGGCGTAGTCTGTGATTGGCTTCATACTAGAACCCCAGTCACGGTTAGTCTCAACGGCTTGGTTTGTACCAAAGGAAACGTTGCTAGATTGGTGACGAGAGCCAAGTTGTGCAATGACTTTACCATTATTAACATCGATAACTGTTGAAGCTACTTGCAATTCATCATCCGGGTAATTGACATATTCATCTGTATTGTAGATATCCCATAGTTTCTTTTGAGCTTCTGTATCCACGTTTGTATAGACATCCATTCCGGTTGTCAACAAATTGTAGCCCGTTTCTTCTTCGACTTGCTCGATCACTTCTTTTAGGTAATTATCCATATAGGCTGGGTAACTGCTTGAAGAACTGAGACTTTGCAGACCATCTGTAACAGGTGTATTGACCGCTGCTTCGTATTGTTTGTTAGAAATGGTCTTCATATCGAGCATTTCTTTTAATACTAAGTTTCGGCGCTGTTGCGCTGCTTCAGGATGGGAGTATGGATCGTATTGGTTTGGTGCTTGGGGCATCCCCGCAAGGAGTGCCAATTGAGGGAGCGAAAGATCTTTTAGATCTTTTCCGTAATAACTTTTCGCAGCTGTCTGCATTCCGTAGTTCCCATTCGCCATAAATACTTTATTGACGTAATAGGTCAAGATTTCTTGTTTGGTTGCTTTCTTTTCTAGTTGGGTTGCTAACCAAGCTTCTTGGATCTTACGAGAGAGGGTACGGTCAGAGGCTGAAGTGGAGAAATAGGTTAACTTGATCAATTGTTGCGTCAAGGTTGACCCACCTTGACTTCCTCCTCGTAAGTTGTGAAGGAAGGAACCGCCGATCCGAATGATGTCGACCCCACGGTGATTGAAGAAACGGTGGTCTTCAATCGCAACGATAGCATTGACCAAATCAGTAGGGATTTCATTGGCTGTGACATTGATTCGTTTCTCAGCTCCCAAATCCGCGATCAAGTTATTTTGGTTGTCATAGATCTTACTAGATGTTGTTGCAACCAAATCTTTTTCAGACAAGGTTGGTGCTTTCATAGCATAGTAACTAAATATCAGTCCACCGAGGACAAATAAAAGTAAGAAAAATGAAATGGCTGCGATGGCAACATATTTCAACCATTGAATGACTGTTTGTTTATTCATTTAAATACCGCCTAGAAGTTTCTGTTCGATAATATCAAGATAAGGAACGCTTGGAAGACGATTCTTATCTACTAGAAAGCCGTGCTCCTGAATATAGGAGAGGGGCATGGATTTACTACCATGATCGATGTTGTAATAGTGAATTAATGCAGGAGCAGGAAGTAAGTAGGTTTCACTCAACTTTGCAAAATGCAAGAGAACGAAACAGATACCGCCTTGCTGAACAACTGCCTCCATATGATCGATTTGATGTTGATGAAAATTTTTCATCGGCATGGATTGCTTTTGCTGTGTTTCCTTCGCTTCAAAATCGATATAGCGTCCCTTGTATACTCCAGAATAGTCCGTCGTTGAGGCTTGCCTGAAATAGGCTTCAACAATCTTTGCCCGACTGCGACGTGGATAATCCACTTTCACGATTTGAATCGGTGTTGGTTTTTTATGGATGACTGCTAGACCTCGAGAAAGATAGTATTGATTGCTTTCATTGATCATTTTTTCAAATGTCATCCCACGATTCGCAAAGTCGACTGGATGTTTCCTTTGTGTAGAGACCAAGGTTTTTTTGGCTACTTTATGTGGATAGTTGACCATAGTTCTCCTTATTGGTACAATTACATCACTCTATTATATCATAAATTAGAATAATGAGGAAAAAATGAATACCATACTTGTTGCAGGTTATAAGAGTTTTGATGTGGGAGTCTTTTCCAATAAAGACCCTCGACTGACCATTATCAAAAAAGCCATTGAAAGAGATCTTCGTCGTCTATTTGAAGAAGGAGTGAAATGGCTGGTCTTTTCTGGTAATTTGGGATTTGAGGCTTGGGTACTAGAGGTCGCCTTTGCATTAAAAAAAGATTACGATTTTCAAATGGCGACGATCTTCCTATTTGAGAATGTTGGCGAAAATTGGAATGAAAGCAATCAGGAATTATTAGCACGCTTCAAACAGGTGGATTTCGTGAAATATGCCTATCCACACTATAGCAATCCGGGTCAACTAAAAGAATACAATCAGTTTTTGATAGATAACGCGGATGGAGCTTATGTTTTTTATGATCCAGAAAATGAAACCAATTTAAAATATCTTTACAAAATGATGGTAGAAAAAGAACCATTTTATGTCAAACAATTAAGTTTTGATGACTTAAATGAACTTGCTGAAAATTTTTACGAAAACTAAGTGTTATACCTTGATTTTTCTTACCATTTTTTTATATAATTGAGATGATGAACTAGATTGGAGAGAGTAATGGCGAGTATTATTTTTACTGCGAAAGATATTTTTGATCAAGATTTCAAACGAGAAGTTCGTGGTTATAATAAAGATGAAGTAAATGAATTTTTGGATGATGTCATAAAAGACTATGAAACCTATGCTGCTTTGGTGAAGGAATTGCGTGAAGAAAACGCACGCCTTCGTGAAGAACTTGCCCAAAAAGCACAGGAAACACCACAAACATCTCCGATTGCTAGCACTGCTACGCAAGAATACCCGCAAGTGACAACAGCGACGAACTTTGATATTCTCAAACGTCTCAATCGTTTGGAAAAAGAAGTTTTTGGGAAACAGATCGTAGATCGCGATTATTAATCCCATAGATTGTGCAATTTTTGGATAATCGCGTGAGAGAATATTCTCATGAGGAAAGTCCATGCTAGCACAGGCTGTGATGCCTGTAGTGTTTGTGCTAGGTGAATCCATAAGCCTAGGGACTTGGTATTCAAGTTACGGCGAGTGAAGGAGCTAAGTCTAAGGATATGCTCTAGTAACTCTGAAAGTGCCACAGTGACGTAGTTTTTAGGGAAACCTAAAAAGTGGAACGCGGTAAACCCCTCAAGCTAGCAACCCAAACTTTGGTCGGGGCATGGAATGCGTGGAAACGAACATAGCATTCTGACTGGAAACAGTAGACAGATGATTATCGAAAGAAATGGTACCTAGTCATTTCTGGAACAAAACATGGCTTATAGAAAATTGCATATAGGTTGATGAGGTGGAGAGAGATCTCAACCTCCTTTTTTAAAGTGATAGGAATAAGATGAAAAAACAATTTGAATTGATTGCAACGGCCGCTGCTGGTATAGAGGCTGTTGTTGGTCGAGAACTACGCGATCTCGGCTACGATTGCCAGGTTGAAAATGGACGGGTTCGATTTCAAGGAGACCGTCGAGCAATCATAGAGACCAATCTCTGGTTGCGCGCGGCTGATCGAGTAAAAATTGTGGTTGGGACTTTTCCAGCCAAAACCTTCGAAGAACTCTTTCAAGGTGTCTTTGCTTTGGATTGGGAAAATTATTTGCCTTTAGGAGCACGTTTTCCTATTTCTAAGGCTAAATGTGTCAAATCAAAACTCCATAATGAACCTAGCGTTCAGGCCATTTCGAAAAAAGCAGTGGTTAAAAAGTTACAAAAACACTATGCCCGACCAGAAGGTGTTCCTCTCATGGAAAATGGGGCAGAGTTCAAGATCGAAGTATCGATCCTTAAAGACCAAGCCACTGTCTTGATTGACACCACTGGTAGTAGCCTCTTCAAACGTGGTTATCGGACTGAAAAAGGGGGAGCCCCT
This sequence comes from Streptococcus sp. SP8, assembly GCF_030440045.1. Taxonomy (NCBI): domain Bacteria; kingdom Bacillati; phylum Bacillota; class Bacilli; order Lactobacillales; family Streptococcaceae; genus Streptococcus; species Streptococcus sp. SP8. The sequence continues at coordinate 67,642 of NZ_JAQFJL010000008.1, forward strand.
ATTAAGGAAAATATGGCAGCAGCAATTCTTCTGCTGTCAAACTGGTATCCAGATAAACCCTTGATTGACCCGACATGTGGTTCTGGAACGTTTTGTATTGAGGCGGCAATGATTGCGAGAAATATGGCACCTGGTTTACGTCGGACCTTTTCTTTTGAAGAATGGAACTGGATGGATGATCGCTTGATTCATGAAGTCCGTCAAGAAGCAAGCAGAAAAATCAATCGCGAGATCGAATTGGATATTATGGGAACCGATATCGATGCACGGATGGTTGAGATTGCCAAAGAAAATGCCCAGAAAGCGGGCGTTAGCAGTGATATTACTTTCAAACAAATGCGAGTCCAAGATCTTCACTCAGATAAGATCAACGGGGTGATTATCTCCAATCCTCCATATGGAGAACGCTTATCCGATGATGAAGGTGTGACGAAATTGTATACTGAAATGGGGCACGTATTTGCACCTCTCAAAACCTGGAGTAAATTTATCCTAACCAGTGATGAAGGTTTTGAATCTAAATTCGGTAGTAAAGCAGATAAAAAACGAAAACTTTATAACGGAACCCTAAAAGTTGATCTCTACCAATATTTTGGGGAACGAGTAAAACGGCAGATTAAGGCATAGAAAGGATTTTTATGACAGAGAAGGATAAAAAGCCATTAGAGCAAGAAACAGAATCAATTTTAGAGTTTGAAGATGCTAAAGAGATGACGATTGGGCAGGCCAATCGAAAGGCAGAAGAAATCGAAGCAGGTGTCACTGAAGGTGATAATGTCTTAGACAAATACATCAAACAACACCGAGCAGAAATTGAAGCTGAAAAATACGATACAAAAATTTTGGCCAAAGAAGAATTGGCTAAAGCTGAAGAGTTGGCAGCTACAGAAACAGTTGCTGAAGTAGCTGAAGCAGTGGAGGAGCCGGAAGTGACGGAAACGGTCTTGGAACAAAGGCCTGAAATGGATGCTATCTCAACTGAATTACCTGCTAAGATTAAATTTGGTCCCACACCAACTGAACCAATTGTAGAAGCTGAGGAACTTCCTGAGGAAACACCAAGCAATGCGGGCAAACGAATCAAAGCGGTTCTATACTCTGCCTTAGGTCTTGCGATTGTCGGTTCGGCCATTTTTGTGACCTATAACTGGATGCACAGTCGTGGAAAATCTGGTGGTACAACTGTTGTATCGTCTTCATCTAGCAAGTCATCTTCTACTTCTAAATCAAGTAGCAGTGAAACACAGGCTCAAAAATTGGAAGAGTTTACCAAAGCCTACGATGCCTTTTTTGTAGATGAATCAAAAAGTGCTCTTAAAAATGATAAATTCGGAGACTTGGAAAATCTGAAGAAACTGCTGGACAAATTAGAAGGAAGCAGTGATTATAATGCGGCTAAAACAAAATATGAAGACCTTGTGAAGCAAGTTTCTGCCATTCAAAAAGTGAATTCTCAATTTAGTTCTCCAGTCATCAAAGATGGAGTTCTTGATGCAACTGCCAAAGCGAAAAGTGATGCGACCTTTGCAGAAACAAAGACAGGCAATGAAAAATTAGATAGCTTATTGAATGAGGCGGTTGCGCAAGGACGTTCACAACAAGTTGCGACACCGGCACCAGTGACAGGGACAGGTGGTACAGATACTTCTAATGCAACTCCAGCCCCAGCTCAAGCAGCAACGCCTACGGCCCCAGCTGTCAATGCTGCTACAGGTAGTGCAGGAACGGCAAACCCAGGCTATTCAGGGTACGGTCTTCCAAGCGATGGTGTCCCACTTCAACGGAACTTGAGCCGTGTGCCATATAACCAAGCAGCTATCAATGATGTCAATAACCCGGCTTGGGTGTTTGGTGATGGGATCCTTGAAAAAGTATTGAACATTGCTCGTAAACGTGGACATATCACTGGCAATCAATACATTTTAGAGCGTGTCAATATCATTAACGGTAATGGCTATTACAACCTCTTCAAACCAGATGGAACCTATCTCTTTAGTATCAATGCCAAAACTGGTTATTTCGTAGGAAACGGAAAAGGTCATTCAGATGCTCTGGATTATTAATGCTTGATCAGACATCCCCTTTTTGGGAAAAATGACAATAAAAAAGAGAGTGGGACAGAAATCGGTAATTCGTTAGAATTCGATTTCGTCGTCCCACCTCCGCACAGTTGAGTAGGGCTGTAAAAGCTGATGAAATCAGCGTAGTAGAGCCCACTCAACCACT
>NZ_JAQFJL010000009.1:0-68929 GCF_030440045.1 Streptococcus sp. SP8
CAGTGGTTGAGTGGGCTCTACTACGCTGATTTCATCAGCTTTTACAGCCCTACTCAACTGTGCGGAGGTGGGACGACGAAATCGAATTCTAACGAATTACCGATTTCTGTCCCACTCTCTTTTTTTCTTTCTATTGATATCTGTTCTCTCCTTTCTGAAAATATGGTAGAATAATAGAAATAGAAAGATAGGTGACCATGGATTACTTTAAACGACACAAATTTGATTGGTCCAAATTCCGTTTGGGGATGAGAACCTTTAAAACAGGGATTGCCGTTTTTATTGTACTACTTATTTTTGGAATATTTGGCTGGCGAGGCCTTCAGATCGGGACGTTGACAGCTGTTTTTAGTTTGAGGGAAGACTTTGATAAGAGTGTCCACTTCGGGGCTTCGCGTGTCATGGGCAACAGTATCGGAGGTTTTTATGCCGTATTGTTCTTCCTTTTAAAAACGCTCTTTCATGGGGCGTATTGGGTGACTCTGATTTTTGTACCTATTGCGACCATGTTAACCATTATGACAAATGTCGCTATGAATAATAAAGCAGGAATTATCGGAGGAGTTTCGGCAATGCTGATCATTACCCTTTCGATTCCTAACGGAGAAACCTTCTTGTATGTTTTTGCCCGAATATTTGAGACCTTTATTGGCGTTTTCGTTGCGATTTTGGTCAATTCGGATGTGGATCGCATTCGCGATTTTCTCAAGAAACACAAAAAACCTATGTAAGATTATATAACATTTAATCTTGACATAGATTTTTTTTTCGATATAATAGAATAGAAAGAGGAATGGTATGAAGGAAAAGGAATTACGACGCTCGCTGGCAGTCTTTCCGATTGGAAGTGTTATGAAGCTGACTGACTTGACAGCTCGCCAGATTCGTTATTATGAAGATCAGGGATTGATTTCTCCTGATCGGACAGAAGGCAATCGCCGCATGTATTCGTTGGACGATATGGACCGCCTGCTTGAGATCAAAGATTATATCTCAGATGGCTTCAATATTGCGGATATTAAGAAGAAATATGCGGAAAAAGAGCAAGAGCAAACCAAGGTTGTCAGTCAAGAAGAGATCCGTAAGGCTCTTCATCGTGACATTCTTCAGCAAAGTCGCTTCACATCTTCCCCATCGCCATATGGTCAATTTCGTTGATCATTTCATAAGCTTGTAATCTATTTTAAGGAGACAAAAATGTCAATTACTGCTGCAGATATTCGCCGTGAAGTAAAAGAAAAAAATGTTACTTTTATTCGCTTGATGTTCTCTGATATTTTGGGAACCATGAAGAACGTCGAAATTCCAGCTACCGATGAGCAACTGGACAAGGTTCTTTCAAACAAAGCCATGTTTGATGGTTCTTCTATCGAAGGATTTGTCCGTATCAACGAGTCAGACATGTATCTTTACCCAGATTTAGATACATGGACAGTTTTCCCTTGGGGAGATGAAAATGGTAGCGTAGCTGGCTTGATCTGTGATGTCTATACGACAGAAGGGGAACCATTTGCAGGAGACCCACGTGGCAACTTGAAACGTGCCCTTCGTCATATGGAAAAACTTGGATTCAAATCCTTTAACCTTGGACCAGAACCAGAATTCTTCCTCTTTAAGTTGGACGAAAATGGAGATCCAACTCTTGAAGTAAATGACAAAGGTGGCTATTTTGACTTGGCTCCAACAGACCTCGCAGATAACACTCGTCGTGAAATCGTAAATGTCTTGACCAAGATGGGTTTTGAAGTAGAAGCTAGCCACCACGAAGTAGCCGTTGGTCAGCATGAAATTGACTTTAAGTATGACGAAGTTCTCCGCGCTTGTGATAAGATTCAAATCTTCAAGCTTGTCGTGAAAACCATTGCCCGTAAACACGGTTTGTATGCAACCTTTATGGCCAAACCAAAATTTGGAATTGCCGGATCAGGTATGCACTGTAATATGTCTCTCTTTGACCAGGATGGCAACAATGCCTTCTTTGATCCAGAAGATCCACGTGGAATGCAATTGTCAGAAACTGCTTATCACTTCTTGGGTGGTTTGATCAAGCATGCCTACAATTTTACAGCTGTGACCAATCCAACCGTCAACTCTTATAAACGTTTGGTTCCTGGATATGAAGCACCTGTTTATATCGCTTGGGCAGGTCGCAACCGTTCTCCATTGGTACGTGTGCCAGCATCACGTGGTATGGGAACTCGTTTAGAATTACGTTCCGTAGACCCAATGGCCAATCCTTATGTAGCTTTGGCAGTCTTGCTTGAAGTCGGCCTTCACGGTATTGAAAATAAAATCGAAGCACCTGCTCCGATCGAAGAAAATATCTATGTGATGACACCGGAAGAACGTAGAGCAGCTGGAATTACAGATCTCCCTTCTACTCTTCACAATGCCTTGAAAGCCTTGACAGAAGACGAAGTGGTGAAAGCTGCCTTGGGTGAACACATCTACACCAGCTTCCTCGAAGCCAAACGAATCGAATGGGCAAGCTATGCGACCTTCGTATCCCAATGGGAAGTAGACAACTATTTAGATCTTTATTAAGAAACAAGAGTAAAGAGGCTAGGACAAAAGTCCTAGCCTCTCAATTATTTTTGGATTGTCGAGCAAGACGCAGTGGTTGAGTGGGCTCTACTACGTTGATTTCATCAGCTTTTACAGCCCTACTCAACTGTGCGGAGGTGGGACGACGAAATCGAATTCTAACGAATTACCGATTTCTGTCCCACTCTCTTTTTGATCCTCAAAAAGTCATCATAAAACCAGTTGAAACAGTGGTTTCAACTGGTTGTTTTTTAATTTTCGTCATCTGGTGTGAGAATCATTGGGATAATGATAGGTTCACGTTCCGTGCTCTCGTATAAGAATGGGCGAAGGGCATTGACAATCGCACCATTGACGGTTTGGATATTGGCATCTTTGTTCTTCAAGGCGATACGAATAGCATTGAAGAGAATGCGTTGGCTTTCACGGATCAGGTCTCCTGATTCACGCATGTAGATGAAACCACGGCTCAAGATATCTGGTCCTGCCAGAATCATCTTCGATTTGAAGTCAACAGTCGCAACAGCAAGCACGACACCGTCTTCGGAAAGGTCTCTCCGGTCACGAAGAACAGCAGCTCCGATTTCGCCGATGCGATTTCCATCGACATAGATGTCTTGGGCATTAAAGCTTCCTGCAATACGAGCAGAGTTGGCTGTAAGGGCGAGAACATCACCGTTACTCATGATGAAGATATTGTCTTTTTCTACTCCGCAATCACGCGCAAGTCCTGCGTGGATCTTCTGCATCCGGTATTCACCATGGACAGGCATGAAGTATTTTGGTTTGATCAAGCGGAGCATGAGTTTTTGTTCTTGTTGCCCCCCGTGTCCAGATGTATGGATGTTGTTGATCTTCCCGTGAATGACATCGACACCCGCTTCAGAAATCGTATTGATCAATTTGTTCACACTGGTTGTATTCCCAGGAATCGGACTAGATGAGAAGATAACGGTATCTCCTGGTTGGAGTTGCACTTGGCGGTGCGTTCCGTTGGCGATCCGAGAGAGGGCTGCCATCGGCTCTCCTTGGCTTCCTGTACACATGATCAGGATTTCATTAGCCGCATAGTCTTTGATCTCATTTGGCTCGATAATGGTTCCAGCAGGGACCTTGATGTAGCCAAGCTCGATTCCATTGACGATGGCTTTTTCCATGGAGCGTCCAAAGACGACGATCTTGCGACCTGTCTTGACAGCGGCCTCAGCGGCCTGTTGGAGACGGAAGATATTCGAGGCAAAGGAAGCAAAGATAATGCGCCCATGGATGCCTTCGATGATCTTCATGATTGATTGGCCAACCACTTTTTCAGAGTTGGTAAAGGTTGGAATTTCCGCGTTGGTTGAGTCTGAGAGCAGACAGAGAACGCCTTCTTCTCCAAGAGCTGCCATACGATGGAGGTCAGCCGGTTCCCCAACGGGCGTGAAGTCAAATTTGAAGTCTCCGGTACAGACAATCTTTCCTTGAGGGGTGTGAATCACAATCCCTAAAGGTTCTGGAATCGAGTGAGTGGTACGGAAGAAGGTTGCTTTAAGATTTTTAAATTGAAGCTCAGTGTTTTGGTTGATTTCGTAGAGTTTGGCATCGCGAAGAAGGCCGTGCTCTTCTAATTTTCCACGGATCAAGGCAAGCGCTAAAGGTCCAGCATAGATAGGGACATTGGCTTGCTTCAAAAGGAAAGGAATCCCACCGATGTGGTCTTCGTGTCCGTGGGTAATGAGGACCGCTTTGACACGATCAATATTGTCAACGATATAAGAGTAATCAGGGATCACATAGTCGATCCCAAGGAGGTCGTCTTCTGGAAATTTGATCCCGGCATCGACAATGATGATTTCATCTTGGTACTCGATCCCGTAGGTATTTTTCCCGATTTCTCCAAGTCCACCAATGGCAAATACACCAACTTCTTCAGGTTTTAAGGTATAGGCCATGGATTAGTACTCCGTTAGTTCAAAGGCACCTGACTCTTTCTCGTAAGCAAGGTGTTGCTCAGAAAGTGGTGTGATAAATTCAATGTTGAAATCTGTGTTTGCTTCAACCAATTGACGAGCTTGGATGCGTCCTTCGCGTTCATTTGGTGCATCAATATCGAGATAAAGTGCATGCGTCGTTTCACGACGAGGGTTCCGTTCTTTTGTTTTCTGATAAAAAACTTTGTAAATCATGAAGTAATTTTCCTTTCATTATTTCGGTCCATTTGTTAGCTGCGAAGGAGTGTAATCACTAGAGTTTTCTACTCGCAACTAGTGGACCTGATTCGATACAATTAATTATCATTATATCATAAATTCGCCTGTAAGTAAAAGATAGACTGGAAAAGTCAGAGGGGCAAAGACCTATAATAGAGAAGCTTTTGAGCAGTTTTGGATAGGAAAATCCTGCGTTCTAGAGGAGAGTTTCGCTGGGATTTGAAGGGAATTTGTAGTATAATATAATCCAGTTCAAGAGGAGTAGGAAATGAAATTATTAGCATTTGATACCTCGAGTAAGGCTCTTTCTGTAGCGATTTTAGAAGATGAGGCTCTACTTGCAGAAACAACATTAACTATTAAAAAAAATCATAGTATCACCTTGATGCCGGTCATCGATTTTTTGATGCAACAAATCGACTTGACACCCAAGGACTTGGACCGGATCGTGGTGGCAGAAGGTCCTGGGAGTTACACTGGACTGCGCATTGCGGTCGCAACCGCAAAGACCTTGGCTCATACCTTAGGAATTGAATTGGTCGGGGTTTCGAGCCTCTTAGCCCTAGTGCCAGATGATCTAGAAGGTTTGGTAGTGCCTGTCATGGATGCCCGTCGGAACAACGTTTATGCAGGTTTTTACCAAGATGATCAGCTGGTCGCACCAGAAGGGTATTTTCCATTTGAGGAAGTCCTAGAGCATGCAGCGACGAGTGAGCAGGTCACCTTTGTCGGAGAAGTCACGGCCTTTAAGGAGCAGATCGCCTCTAGCCTGCCAAGGGCTACTTACTATGAAACCTTGCCAGATGCAGTGAAAATCGGACGTCTCGGTCTCAAACAAGCGCCTGCTAGCCTCCATGATTTTGTCCCTCATTATCTCAAACGGGTCGAAGCAGAGGAAAATTGGCTCAAAGACCACACGGAAACAACGACCTCTTACATCAAGCGCCTATGATGAAAGGAACAATCAGGAAAGGGAGTAGCCAAGATGCGGCCTCCATTCTCGCTGTGCTGGAAGATGTCTATGAAGCAAGTCCCTGGAAGTTGGAGCAGATTGAAGCTGATTTAGAGCAGGAATCGACCTCCTATTTCCTAGCTGTGGATGAGGGGCAAGTCCTTGGATTTGTCGCCATTCAAGAGACTCTCTATGAAGCAGAGGTCTTACAGATTGCGGTCAAGCGCGTCTTTCAAGGCCAAGGCCTAGCTCAGCAGTTACTCGCGCAGTTGCCGGACCAAAAAGAGATTTTCTTAGAAGTGCGCGTGTCCAATCAACCGGCCCAAGGCCTATACAAAAAAATGCATTTTGAAGAAATTGCACGGAGGAAAAACTACTATCACGATCCCATAGAGGATGCTGTGATCATGAAGAGGAACCCAAATGAAAGATAGATATATTTTGGCTTTTGAGACATCTTGTGATGAGACCAGTGTGGCTGTCTTGAAAAATGACGACCAACTCTTGTCCAATGTCATTGCCAGTCAAATCGAAAGTCACAAGCGTTTTGGTGGGGTGGTGCCTGAGGTAGCCTCTCGTCACCATGTGGAAGTCATCACCGCTTGTATTGAAGAAGCCCTGGAAGAAGCCGGTATCACAGAAGCAGATGTCACAGCTGTGGCTGTCACCTACGGTCCAGGCCTAGTTGGAGCTCTTTTAGTCGGCCTAGCTGCAGCCAAGGCCTTTGCCTGGGCGCATGGACTTCCTTTGATTCCTGTCAATCATATGGCAGGGCATTTGATGGCCGCTCAAAGCGTCGAGCCCTTAGAGTTTCCGCTTTTGGCCTTGCTGGTGAGTGGAGGACATACAGAACTAGTCTACGTCAGTGAAGCGGGTGATTATAAGATCGTCGGAGAGACCCGTGATGATGCTGTCGGAGAGGCTTATGACAAGGTTGGGCGCGTGATGGGCTTGACCTATCCAGCAGGACGTGAGATTGATCAGCTGGCCCACCAAGGGGCTGATATCTATGATTTCCCTCGGGCCATGATCAAGGAAGACAATCTGGAATTCTCCTTTTCAGGACTCAAATCTGCCTTTATCAATCTGCACCATAATGCCGAGCAAAAAGGAGAAAGTCTCTCCAATGCAGACTTGTCTGCAAGTTTTCAGGCAGCCGTATTAGACATTCTCATGGCCAAGACCAAGAAGGCCTTGGAAAAATATCCGGTCAAAACCCTAGTCGTCGCTGGTGGGGTCGCAGCCAACCAAGGTCTCCGTGAACGCCTGGCTTCTGACATCACAGATGTCAAGGTCATCATTCCGCCTCTGCGCCTCTGCGGGGATAATGCAGGGATGATCGCCTATGCCAGTGTCAGTGAGTGGAACAAAGAAAACTTCGCAGGCTGGGATCTTAATGCCAAACCAAGTCTCGCCTTTGAAGGAATTGAATAAGAAAAAGGAGCCAATTGGATGTGCGATTCCAATGGCTTTTTTGCTGGGATCTCACCAACTAGTAGCGGATTTGCGAGTCGAAAGAAAATTCGGTATGATAGAAGGAATAAAAGAATGGTGAGGGAAGGGAGCGAGAAAATGGTAAAGGTACCGAATAGAGTCAAAAAACTAATCTTTGTAATGATTGGTGTTGGCTTTTTATTGATTTTGTCTTATAGGACTTATATCGCTATTTATATAAAACCATATACGTTTATTGATTTGAAAGAAAAAATTGTCGATTATGATTTTATTGAAAATGGGAAGGTTATCGTTACAAAATGGGATTATTCAAATAAACTCGATTATTATATGACAAAGAATAATGGGGATGTGTTACGATCTTATCCAATTGTCGGGAAAACAAAAATTGTTAAAGAATACCACAAACTAAAGGATATTAATGATATGAAACATAATATTCCGGATGGGAAAGAGTATTGGGGTATTACTATATACAATATAAAAAATAAGAAATTAACTCCTAAGGATTATGATCTTTTTAAAATGACTCGTGAATACAACAAATCATATGTACCAGATAGAATTGACAATGTTATCTATATTAGTAATGGCAAAGAATTGTTGGATATATACTTAAAAAGTCCTAAGGATCATTATAAGAAGGACATTATTAAATCTATTGATTTACAATCAGGAAAGGTAATTGATCAAGGTGATACAACGGAAAAAGAAGTTGTGAATGATTCAACCAACTATATTTCATTTTTACCTATTCATGAGCAGCTAACAATGGCTGATCGTAGAATCTCATTAGATAAAACCAAAAATTTTCCTGAATCCGATGCTACAATTTTTGATAAATACCCAAATACTAAAGATTTATTTTCCGAAAGTCATTCTATGATAGGGATTTTGGCAGATAGACCTAGTGTGGACACGAACATTCCTATACTTCAACTTTTAGTGAATCCAAAAACGAATTTATTTAAAAATGTTACAATACCAGCAGAATATTCTATAGATAGCCAAGAACATGAGATTCATTCCTATGATGAGTTTAAACAATTCTACAATAAAATAGAAAACATACAAGGAGAGTGAAAAAGAGGTTGTTATGCAAACAATGATTAATTTAGGGATATGGGAGAACAAGAATTACCATTTTGATTTGGAGGGAAAAGTCATACTAGAAGAGACATCTTCTCCTAACTACTGGTCTTATGTACTGCTCCCTATTACATTATTTATTATCAACAAAATTTCGGATGGATTAGCGGAGTATGGAATATTTGACAATCAGTTGGTACGACTTGGAACGATTCCAATTTTAGGTGTTATCTCCTACTTCTTAGCTGCGTGGATTATTCGATATTACCATGCAAGCCTGAAATTACAGACATCTAAGTTGGATGAGGATCAGTGCAAGAAGTTCATCAAGGCATTAAAGAGACGGAAGGTGTACTTTACATTTCTTGTCAATCTTTTTAGGTTCCTAACTGTAGCCGCTATTCTTTTGTTTGTTATCGGAAATGAAACCATTGCAGCACTCTTTTTGCTCATTAGTTTTTCAGTGATTTTTATGTTTAAATTTGATTACCAATTATCTAAATGGCCTGATATGATAGAGATCATATCTCAAGAAGTGGAAAATGGTAATTAAGGAAATCTCTGATGGGCATGAGGCCTTTGAAAAAGTAGGTGGATGTATTGAAAAAATTTTTAAGTTTGAAACTGGTTTGTCTAGCAATTATTGTAGTCGGTTTAGTATTCTATTTTAAACCTTCAGAGACTAAGAAAAATCCTATCGAAAAGAGACCTAGCTCAACAAAAGTCATTCATGAAGGGAATCTCAAGAATGTTCAATTATTTGGTGAGAAAAATCAATTTGTTTTGAGTAAGGATCTGACATTGGTTGATGGGAAGTATCTGGTTGGTTTTGACTATGTAAAAACCGATGACAGAATAAATGGGAGTATGTCGGATTCCGATATTACGAGATTGACAATCATTTTAAAGAAACAACCGTAAATGCTTTAGATGAGATTCGTAAGACAGCACCAAAAGCCTTTATTTATGATTATCAAATAAATGTTAATAGTGGAGTAAGTGTTGTAGATCTAATCTATTTTGATTCTCGTAGTGCAATGGAACGTAGCATTGGAAATGGGAAAAATATTTATTACAAGTTAGATGAACAGAAATACTACAGCAAGTATGCCGTCCCAGAGGGCAGTGCAGTTAAGGAAAAAATTATAGACTATACAAATTTAATGGAATTAATCGATAAGAATACCGGTTTTGATCTTCAGGCAGGATTTAAATTTCAGAAACAGGCTAAGAATGTAAAGACAGATATCAATTTATTTGTAATTTATCCGGAATTCAAAGAGAAAATGTTGAGTGGTAAGTACTGGATTGAACCTAGATTACAGTTATTAAGTAGTAAGGAATGGTTTGATACTCTTCTTCATTGGTTTGCACCTAAAGGACAGGACACTTTACCTGGTGTAAAAATTGAAGCTCGGTACTCAATAGATGGTCAAGAACATGAAATTCGTTCTTATGATGAGTTTAAACAATACTACAATGGAAAAGGTGGTGAATTGAGTGAGTAAAGCCTTATCTGGAGGATTGGGAGAAGAAAGCTGGATTTGATCAGGTTAGTACCGTCTAGGATGCTATGTTGAAAGCATGTAGGAAGTAAATAGGATGTTAGAATATAAAGAAACAAGTATTTTCTGTCACCAACTGGTAGAGTACAATGGCAAAAAATTCCTGTTAGATGCTAGTACAATGAAGCCTAAGCTCTATTATTGGGGGTTGCCAACGGAAACTATTACTGTTGAGATGATGGAAGTAGATAAAAAAGTTGAAATTCCAGGCACACCCATCAATAAATTAAATGGGGGAACAGCAGCTATTCTAGTTCAGCCATTTGTGGGAGTGGTTTATAGTCTCTTCAAAAAGCTATTCGGTGAGTATGCTATTAGTCAGCAAATTTTTCTAAAGATAGTCTTATTCATGGTTGCCATGCTTATATCATTTGCGCTCTTTCGATTTTCTCTAGAAAAGGCTCGTAAAAAGGTTAAGACTCTATTTCCTACAGCGACTAAGAGATACAGGGTGACTTTCAAGCCGATACCAGAAAGAAAGCACATTTTTGATGCCCATCTATTGAATCTTGTCTTACTGGCCTGTTTAGCCATGTATTTATTCATCAATAATGGAACAGAAGGGATCTTTTTGGTGATAGGCGGTATTCTTACGGCTTTTCTATTGACCTTTGAATTTGGTAAAGTCCCAGTTCTTTTAGGAGCTAAAACAGGGAATTTACGGTTTGATAGTGTAGAAGAGATTGTCGTTGAAAAAAGTAATTCAAATTGAATGGACAAAAAAAGGAGTAGAAATGCTGAAAAAAAACAATTGTTTTGTTAGTGGCGCTTCTATTATTAACAGCATGCGCCCAGTCTCGACAGGAATCAAAAGATTCTTTGCCGAGCAAAACGGAACAGACCTCAAAAGAGTCTTCGTCTATTAAACATGAAGCGGATTTGCAATTTTTAGTGCCCCCTCAGTATGAAGGAAAAACATCTGATTTGATCGAACTGGGTAAGAAGTTGGTTAAGGAACATCCAGAACTTGGAAATCAAGGAAGCCTATCGATTAACTATACTGGCGCAACTTTCTCATCAAATCAACAAGAATATGCTGTTTTTCTATTGATTAACAAAGCTGGGTTTCAAATTGATAAGGATTTTGAATTTTCATTGAGTTGGAAATATGATGGGCAATTGATTTATCAGAATCAACGGATTGGCTATAAAATTAGTGACAGTGGAGCATTGCCTGATCAATCTGCCACGATTTTGACCTTGCCAATATCCAGTGAGCAAAAACAAATTGTCGAGAGCATGACACAAGAAGAAAAGATGTCATTAGAAATGTCGGATTTAAAAGTAACTAAGTAGGTAGAAAAATGCCAGTATATATTATACTTCTTTTTGTAATAGGGGGCGCGTCTATCTTTTTCCTAACTGCTTTTTTCATCTACTTCTGCATTTCTAAGCGTTTTGCAAGAAGGAAAAATCTATCAACAGAGCGGGTCGAAGGTATTGTTATTGGCTATGCGTATGCAAAACAGGTAATTCCACCAATTGTCGAATATATTGTTGATAGAATAGCATATAAGAGACAACTGGAATATCGTTGGACCGTGGTGAAATCGGCCCCTTGGATGAGTCGGAAGGCGGTAGCTGATACACCGGATCTTTTAAGTGAAAATTTAGTGATTTCTAGAAACTCAATGGTCTCCTATACAAACGTTTTAGAAGAAGCCTTTCCTAAAGGATCTACCATGACCGTCTGGTATAATCCTCAAAATCCAGAAGAATCTTATGTTGAACGTTTTTGTAATAAAGATAAACTGTATAAAAAGTTAGCTCTTCTCTTTCTCGTTCTCTACATCATTTATATGATCGTTTTTGTAACACTTACGATTTTATCTATAGTTTACAATTGGAAGGCTAATTAAGATTTTAAAATATAAGGGCAGTAGAAATGGTTTGAGTCTCTCATTGGTCCTTTTTCAACCTTTTTTCTTGTGTTATAATAGAGGTCAATGATTTAGAAAGGAGTGAGAGAGTGGAAAAAGATTTTTGGCAGGGGGTGAGGGACGCGCTACCGACGGCTTTGGGCTATATCAGTATTGGCCTGGCTTGTGGTGTGGTGGCGTCTCCCTATCTTTCTCCTTTGGAGATGGCCTTGATGAGTATCTTGGTCTATGCTGGGGCAGCCCAGTTTGCGATGATCTCTCTGATTGCGGCCCATTCTTCGATCTTGAATATGGCCTTGACGGTGTGTTTGATCAATCTCCGTAATATGTTGATGAGTCTGCATACGTCATCTGACTTTAAGGATGCTAGTCTCGCTCATACCATCGGGATTGGAAGCCTCCTGACCGATGAGAGTTATGGGGTCTACTTGAGCGAGAAGTTAAAGACGGATACCATTACAGTCCCTTGGATGCATGGGAACAATCTAGTAGGCTATGCGGCCTGGATCGGTGCGACGGTTATCGGAACAGCTCTAGGATCTCTCCTACCTGATCCAAAGGCTTTTGGGCTTGATTTTGCTTTGGTGGCTATGTTTATTGGGATTTTTGCAGCCCAGTTTCAAGGAATGCAACTGACAGAAAAGACCAAGACTATGCTCATGGTGCTGTTAGCAGTAGCAGTGAGTTTCTTTCTCTTACTCTTTTTTGTTTCGCAACCGCTAGCTGTGCTAGCTGCGACCTTGATCGGCTGTTTTGTGGGGGTGGTCTGTGATGCGCGTGAATAATTATATCTTCATGGCCATTCTGGCCTCAGCCCTCGTTACCTGGACTCCTCGGATCTTGCCCTTCCTCTTAGTCAAATACAAGGGACTGCCGGCTCCTGTGACCCGCTTTCTCAAATACCTGCCCATTTCCATTATCTTTGCCTTGGTTTTATCAAGCTTAGTAGAGGGGAAAATTGGAAGCCTCCCGCAGTTTCACTGGTTGGACCTCATGGTGACCATTCCTAGCTTCTTTGTCGCCTTTCGTTACAAAAACCTTATGGGAACCGTTTTGTTTGGAATTGTCTTGATCGCCCTATTGCGATTGGTGTTTTAAATGGAAAAATATGTTACAAAAAAATTACAATTGTTACAAAAAAACTTGATTTTTGTAACAATTGGAGTATAATGGGAGTCAGAAAGATAAAGAGGTGATCGTATGAAAAAATCAATCTTCCGTTGGAGTGCCGCTGTTCTGGTGGCTGCTTCACTTGGTCTAGCTCTCGGTGGTTGTGGTGCTAAGGATAAAAAAACAGCTTCCTCATCCGAAAAAGCATCTACCAGTAAGGTAGAGAAAAAAGCCAAAAGTAATAGCAAAAAGAGTGCGGCATCTTCCTCTCAGGCAAACGATACAGCTAGCTCTTCGACTCAAGCCAGTAGCGCGACAGCTTCAAAAGACTCTGGTAAGACCGAGAATGCGTCTACTACGACGCAAGCTACTGTCCCTGCAGAATTGGTGGGAACTTGGGTAGGATCTAGTCCACAAGCGGATGCGATTAAAATGACAGTGGATGCCAATGGAAATGTGACAACAGTGGTTAGCTTCAAAAATGATAGCGAACCAACTCGGACAGCTACCTATACTGCAAGAGCAGTCCAAGCAACAGGCAATATCTACTATTGGGAGTCAGAAGGATTGGATGGAGCTGATGCCTTGCTTCCTGGGATCACAGGGCTAGGTGTAGCCAACTTCCGACTGGAGCCAGGTTTTGTCTTAGAAGAAGGCCATTATACCCCGATTGTTTTCACAGCGCCTGTCAATACAGAATTTGACTACACCAAATACAATGATTTTCGTTTTTCATTAACCAAAGAACAATAAAAAGACGAACTCGATGGAAAATCGAGTTCGTTTTTTTAGTAATGAGGGCTCCCTGCTACCCAACCGGTGCAGAGGGCGGATGTAATATTAAAACCGCCTGTATGGGCATTGATATCGAGGACTTCTCCTGCAAAGTGGAGTCCAGGGACGAGCTTACTTTCTAGGGTTTTCGGATTGATTTCTTTGAGGCTGACACCGCCCTTGGTCACAAAGGACTTGGCTAGAGACATCTTCCCGGTGACGGGGATAGGCAACTCTTTGATCTTTTGAATGAGCTCTTCTGTCTGAGGAGGAGTGAGTTGCTTGGCTTTTTCAGGGAATCCTTGCGCCAAGAAATCAGCTAACCGTTCAGGAAGTAGGGCTTTGAGGCTATTTTTAATGGCCTTTTCTCGATGCTCTTCTAGAAAGTCTTTTAACTCTTGGGAAGAAGTGATCGGAAGGAGGTCCAGAGATAAGATTTCCCCGCCTTTAACAAAGCTGGACATCCGAAGGGCTGCAGGGCCAGAAAGTCCAAAATGGGTAAAGAGAAGGTCGTGTGTGATGATGTGTTTGCCGTAGCTGAGGGTCACATCTGTCAGAGAGATCCCTTGGAGGACCTTGTGTGGAAAATCTGTCAAAAGAGGGCTTTCTGCCGCTTCTAGATCCGTAATGCTATGTTTGAAGTGGCGAGCAATTTCGTGTCCGTAGCCAGTAGAGCCGGTAGAAGGGTAGGATTTGCCTCCAGTTGTGACGATCAGCTTATCAGCTGTCCAAGTGTTTTCAGATGATTTGACGATGAAGGCGTCTTCTGGCTTGGTGACAGAGACCACTTCACAGTTGGTGGCAATGCTAGCACCAAGCTCAAGGATCTTATTTTCTAAGGCTTGAATAATGGTGCGAGATTGATCACTAGCAGGAAAGACCCGGCCATGATCTTCGACTTTTAGCTCGACGCCATTATCGGTGAAAAATTGGATGATATCATGATTATCAAATTGGGAAAACACACTGTAAAGGAAACGGCCATTTCCAGGGATACCGGCCATCAAATCGTCTAAGGTACCGTTGTTCGTGACATTACAGCGGCCTCCTCCGGTACCTGCAAGTTTCTTACCTAGCTTTTTATTTTTTTCGATCAGTAGCGTAGGTTGGCCATAAGAGGCGCTGGCAATGGTCGCCATCATACCTGCTGGGCCACCACCGATGACAATGGTGTGAAAATGAGTCATGTCGTTCTTCCTTCTCTTGTTTCTTTCATGATTTGCTTTGTCCATTATATCATTTTATGGACGGCTTCGGAAAATGAAGGAATCAAAAAACAAGCACCTTTCGATGCTTGCTTTTGAATGATTCTTTGATCAACTCATTACATGATTCCAAGGAAGTAACGGATGAAGAAGAAGGCAAGGACAGCACCAACAAATGGAGCAGTACCTGGTACAAGAAGACCATATTGCCAGTCGTTGTTTACTTTATCTTTGATTGGCAAGATTTGGTAAGCGAAACGAGGTCCAAGGTCACGCGCTTGGTTCATCGCGAAACCTGTAGTACCACCAAGACCCATACCGATAGCCCAAACGATCAAACCAACAGTGAATGGAAGCATTGCTTCGTTGGCGTGTTCAGCAGCCATGATAGATGTCAAGAAGATAAATGTTGCGAACGCTTCGACGAAGTAGTTACGTGGAAGGTTACGGCAGTTAGGGTTAGTTGAGAAGATGTTACGGATAGCAACACCATCAATTTGACCTTCAGAAATCTTGAAGTGGTCAGCATACATAAAGTAGGCAATCAAAGCTCCAAGGAAAGCACCGATCATTTCAGCGATTGCGATTGGGAAGAATTGAGCGATTGTCAATTTACCAAGAAGGACTTTAAGCAAAGCCATAGCAGGGTTCATTGAAACACCGCCAAAGACGAACAAGCAGACAGTGATACCGAATGCCCATGTAGTGATCGCGAATAAGTGTCCAGTTCCAGCATATTTTGTTTTCTTCAAAACGTCGTCACAGTGTACGCCAACCCCGAAGATAATCATCAAAGCTGTACTCATAACTTCTGCAAGTAATTGATGTGTCATGTTAATTAATGTCTCCTAAATTAATAAATGTATTTTTGTAATTGGTGATAAACTTCTTGAATCGGCAACTGCATCTCCGTAGCAATACGCTGACAGTCTTCGTATTCAAGTGTTTTTTTAGTGGTAGATCCGTACTGGTTAATTTTTACCGTAACGGGTCCAAATTCCGTATCGATTTGTTCAAATCGACGTTGCATGACCTTTCGGTCGACTTGTTGGTATCGAAAACCAATGGTACTGGTTTCTTTGAACAAGAGGGCTGAAAAATCTTCCAATTGACTTCCTTGAATCAAGAGAATCAATTCAAAGCCAGGGCGATTCTTTTTCATAACGACGCTACGATAGTAGACATCTAAAGCTCCAGCGTCCAGGAAACGGTGGATAATATAACCGAGTTGCTCTGGTGTTTGATCATCGATCGTAGTGGTGATCTCAATAATTTGATCTTCCGTGCGATGAACAACAGTGGTGCTGTGAGAGGTGTCTTCTTTCAATAGCGAACCGCGTAAAGCATTGAATTTTCCAGTCTCTCTTTTACCAAATCCATAGCCCACACTTTCGATGGAAAGGTGAGAGGGGATTGGTTCAAAGATTGGGGACAATGCTTTAAGGAGGGCTAACCCTGTCGGAGTAATCAACTCCGTTTTAACTGTGAAGTCTTGAGTAATCGGAATAGTAGTTCCTTTTCTCAACTGCATCACAGCGGGAACCGGAACAGGCATTTCTCCATGGGCAACTGAAATGGTCCCACTTCCCTCAGTGAGAGGAGTAGAGTAAACTGTATCGATACCGAGCGATTCCACTAGGATGAAAAAGCTAACGATGTCGACAATGGAGTCAATTGCACCAATTTCATGGAAATGAATCTGTTCGACAGGCATGTTATGCACAGCTGCTTCGGCCTTTGCGATATCAAGAAAGACTTCAAGACTTTTTTCTTTCACAAAAGGACTCAACTGTGAAGCGGCAATCAAATCGTGGATATCCGCATAACTGCGAGCATCCGCGTGGGAATGGTGATGATGGTGTTCATGATCGTGATGATGTTCGTGATCATGATGATGTTCGTGATCATGATGATGTTCATGATCGTGATGGTGTTCGTGATCGTGATGATGTTCATGATCGTGATCAAAATCACCTTCAATCCCCGTATCTTTCTCCCCGTGGTGAAGGTGAACATCGAAATCAGTTCCCCAAATTGCGCTTTTTGCGACGCGATGAACGTGGAGGTGGAAACCATCCACTCCCAGTTTCTCGAGTTCTGTGTGAAGAAGCTCGACATCTGCCCCAAGGTCCACAAGAAGACCATTGAGCATATCGCCACTTATTCCAGAAAAAGGTTCTAAAAATAGACTGGTCATCAGTTTTCCTTTCGATTGTGGTTGAGTCGATTGATCATACATGCTGAATAAGCTGCACCAAATCCGTTATCAATGTTGACGACCGTTACACCAGAAGCGCAAGAGGTCAACATACTCATCAAGGTTGTTAGCCCTTGAAGGTTGCTTCCGTATCCAATGCTGGTCGGAACGGCAATAACGGGGACATCCACAAGGCCTCCTACGACACTGACAAGAGCTCCTTCCATACCGGCAATCACGATGATCACACTGGCTTTTTGGATCTCTTCTAAGCGATTGAAGAGGCGATGGATGCCGGCGACTCCCACATCATAGATTCGGCGAACCGAATGGCCAAAGGTTTCTGCAGTGACTGCAGCTTCTTCTGCAACAGGAACATCACTTGTCCCTGCTGTGACGACCGCAATGTAGTGTTCAGGATCGGCTTCTTCCTTTTTAGAGTTGAGAACGAAGCAGCGGGCTTCTGGATAATAGTGGCCAGTCGGAAAGCGCTGAGAAAGAGCCTCTCCCTTTTGGAGAGAGACTCTTGTTGTGAGGATCGGCAATTCTTTTTGTGAAAGAAATTGCAGGATTCCTTCCATTTGCTCAACTGTCTTTCCTTCGCCGTATACGACTTCAGGGAAGCCGTTGCGACGTTGCCGGTCAGTATCAATTGCTGCATACCCTAGTTCTTTAACCCCGTTGATTTGCTCCAGCGCATCCTCAACTGAGAGATGGCCTGCTTGCAAAGAACGGAGTGTCTGTTCTAGATTGGGTTGAAAATCCATGTTTGATTCTATTCAACAACGACAGAAAGTCCGTCGCGGATAACTGCTACTTTAGCATCTTTTCCTTCACGAGCAAAGGCTTTTTCAAGCGCTTCGTCAAATGAAGTTGCAAGTTCCATATGCATACCTGTGATCAATTCAGGATCTACAAGGTCAGATACAAAGATAACATGGTGGTGTACCAAAATACGTGCCAAGATTTGAGAAGTCCATTGGTCTGGGACAGTCTCTAAACGAGGTGTATTGATGGCTTGTTCCAAGAATTCTTTTGGATCTTCTACGTCAGCAAGGTTGCGATAGAAACCTTCTCCACCGTGACCATCTGCACATCCAGCCACCATGATGATTGTTCCGCCTTCTTTGTTAGAAGCTTCGGCTGCAGTCATCCCTTTAACAGCTTGGTAGATATTTTGGTCAAGTGGGAAACCACCGTTTGTTGAAATTGTGATGTCGCTTTCGATCTTAGACACATGTGCCAAGTCTGCAACGAAGTCACAACCAACTTTGTGGGCTTCAACCATGTCCCCAGCGAAAGATCCGATGATGTGTTTTTCGCCGTCCAATACAACGTTGACGATGAAGGCCAAGTTTGCAGTACGAGCAGCGTAAAGCATATCTTCGTGGATTGGGTTGTGGTCAAGGTTACCAGTACGTGCCTTATCAGAATTGATGAAGTCACCTGAGTGGTTCGCCATGATAGTTTTGTATGATGCGATACCTGGAAGGACTGATTTACGTCCACCTGAGAATCCAGCGAAGAAGTGAGATTCGATGAATCCTTCTGCTATCAACAAGTCAGCTTCAGCAGCGATTTTGTTGATGATACAATCCCCACCTGAAGGAAGTTGACCGATTTTAACCATGTCGTCGTCGTTTGTTGAAATGTGCATAACGATTTCTTCATTGTCAACGATTTCTTGGCCGTATTTGTTGATCAATTCTTCACGAGTTGAAGGACGGTGGAAACCAGTAGCAACCAAGATACGCACGCGTGCATCAGGGTTAACTGAGCGAATACGACGCAAAATGATTGGAGTGATGATGTGAGAAGGAACGGGACGAGTGTGGTCAGAACTGATCAACACGATGTCTTTTTTGCCTTTAGCAAGTTCTTCCAAAGTAGGGCTGCCGATAGGGTTATCCATTGAACGTTCAACAGTTTCTTCTTCAGACAGTGGGTTATGGAAGTTTTCCGCTTTTGACTCTAACAAACCAGCAAAGTTTTCATCTGGAATCTTTGCAACAATCGTCTTTTTGTCGTACGGTAATTTAATTTCTACCATTATTTGCGATCTCCTTTATTAATACTGATACTTATAGTATAATTCTTTTTTAAAAGAGGTGTGTGCCATTTGTTGTCAACGAATGATGACATAAAAAAACAAGAACAGGTGTATCATTAGTGTGATTTCAAGAAAGAGCAGATGGGGAGGAAAAACCGTCGTGAATTCAGAATTTTTAGTGAAATTTTTGGAAGAGAGGCGAACGCCGATCGTCAAGAAAAAATACCATAGTTACCTCTCCTATCGTGGGATCAAAGAGGATTACATCTACATCTTGAAAGAAGGTGTGGTCAAGACAAGTGTCATCATGCGTGATGGGCGTGAGTTTAACTTTTCCTATCTAAAAGCCATTGACATTGTCTCTTTGATTCGTGATGAGGTGTCCAACTATACAGACTCACCTTTCAATGTGCGAGTGGAGACAGAAGAAGCAAGTTTTTATCGTATTCCTCGGGTCAAGTTTTGGAATTTTGTCAAAGAGCATAAAGAGCTGCAGGACTATGTGAGGGACTATTATCGTAATAAACTGTCTGAAAGTATGGAGTCTCAGCAGTATATGATGATGAATGGTAAAAAAGGGGCGGTTTGTTTTCATTTGCAAAAACTAAGCAGTTTGTTTGGTGTGGAGCAAGAAGACGGCGTCTTGATTGATTTCAATATTACCAACGAAGATATTGCTGGTTTTTGTGGGATCTCAACCCGAAACAGTGTCAATCGCATTCTGAACGAATTAAAACGGGAGGGCGTTTTAGACATTCGACAGCAAAAGATCGTGATTTTGGATAATGAACGGATTGAAGAATTTATCGGAAGGGAGCTATTCTAAGATGGCAACAGAAGCACAAATCAGAAAAGAAAAAGAAGAAAAATTACAAGATATTTTACGAAAAATCGGAAAGGTAGCCGTTACCTATTCAGGTGGGATTGACAGCTCTTATCTCTTGAAGGTGGCCTTGGATACCTTGGGACCTGACAATGTTATTGCGGCCGTCGTGAACTCTGAGATGTTTTCAAATGAAGAATTCGATCTAGCGCTCGACTTGGCCGATCAGCTAGGAGCACCTGTGCTTGGACTGGAAATGAGAGAATTGAGTGATCCACGGATTGCTGCCAATACGCCCAATATTTGGTATTACACCAAACAATTGATGTACCAAACTATTAAGGATTCAGTTACAGAACTGGGCTTTAAGCAATTGGTAGACGGCAATATTATGGATGATATCGACGATTTTCGCCCTGGTATCAAGGCTAGGGACGAAGCGGGTGTCCGCAGTGTCTTGCAAGAAGCCGGCCTCTATAAGACAGAAATTCGTCAATTGGCCAAGGAAAGAGGGGTCTCCAATTGGAATAAGGTGCCATCTTGTAGCGTTGCCTCACGCTTCCCATACGGAGTGAAAATCACTTCAGAAAATGTACAACGGGTTTTTGAAGGGGAAGAGTTCCTTGTAGGACTTGGCTTTGAGCAAGTCCGTGTGCGTGTGCATGGAGACTTGGCGCGCATCGAAGTGGAAGAAGACCATCTGCTTAAAGCCATCCAACTGCATGACAAGATCAATGACTACATGAAAAAAATCGGATTTACCTATGTAGCCTTGGATTTGGCTGGATATAAGTACGGCCGGATGAATGATGCATTGGATGAAAAAACAAAAGAAAAAATTATGGCAGGTTAAGCAATGAAGGAAGTGATAAGGTTCTGGTTCGAAGAGTTGAAGCCAGAGGATTGGTTCAAAAAATCAGAAGCACTGGATCAAGAAATGCGGGAGCGCTTTGAGGAACTTTATTGGAAGGCCAGTCGTGGGGAATTGTTTCACTGGCGGGCTACGGCAGAAGGGCGTTTAGCAGAGATTTTGCTCTTGGACCAAATTCCTCGCAATATTTTTCGAGGGACTGCCCAAGCTTTTGCGACAGATTCCCTGGCCTTGGTCTTGGCCCAAGAAGGCTTAGAGCAAGCCTTGGATCTACCAGTTGTACAAAGAGGATTTTTCTACATGCCTTTTATGCATTCTGAGTCCTTAGTCATTCATGAAGAAGCCCTGCGCCTATTTGATCAACCGGGCTTAGAAAAGCGTTTGAAGTATGAGAAGATGCACATGGATATTCTTCAACAATTTGGGCGTTATCCACATCGGAATGCCATCTTAGGACGGCCTTCGACCAAGGAAGAAGAGGAGTATTTGAAAGGACATTCTGGCTTTTAAAGGAAGATGAGGCCCACAGATTTCAAAACTCTTTTCTCTCTTCATGAAATTGCCTGAAACAGCAGGCATGATGTCAGAGTTCCCTCACCAAAGCTTTTCCAAGCGTCTAAAAAATGGTATAATGAACTGTAAATTTCAGAAGTTGGAAGGAATGTAATTGCTATGATGAATATGCAAGACTTAATTTAAGATTCTTTAGGTCTTGATATCATTAGAAATCTTGATTTTAAAGGCTTTAGAGTTCAAAAAAAATAACGATATTCAATAATATTACATTATATTGGACAGTAAATGGACAGTGACAGAGTGTTTGAAGGAGAACAAAAGAGGCTTAAATGCCTCTTTTTTATATGTTTGTGGACTAGAAGTAGATAGAATATATAGATAATATGTAACAGTTATACAAGCTATGTATTTTTTAAATGATATCACTTTGATAAATAAATAATCTAGTAGCCTCTAAAAAGACACTAATATATAGGGTGTTATTTGGTATTTTAAATTGACTAGGCTTTTATTCGAACTTGCTTGGAATTACTTATTTTCGGTTGATAGTAGCATAAATGATTTTTCTGTTAATCCAATCAATTTTTTTCTCAAATCAGATTGGTCGAATTTCCGAAGTATCCATCTTTCTTTTTCCATCGATTTTAATAGTTTCGTGACTGTTGGATTGGATAGATCTAAAAAATGCTCGATATTGGAATTCTGTCAATATTTTGGACACATTTTGTGAGGAAAATTTGAAGGCTAGCGCCCTTTGGTTGTTGGTGCACTTCTACGAGATCATAAAATGAATTTTATAATCACGTAGATTGATGTATTGAATATATTTATCAAATACAGTAGATATGTTAATTTTATCAGAAGAGATGGTTCAGACTAAATGGATACTAATCATATAATGTTTACTATTTAATTATCAAAATGAATATATGACGGTATAATTAAAATTTCAGAACAAAATTAATCCTCAAATAAAAATTGAGTGTATCCAATGGTTATGGTATAATACACATAAAAATTATATCTAAAGAAAAGAGGAAACGGCATAGCATTAAATTATAAACCCTTGTGGATACAACTCGCCAAAAAGGGATTAAAGAAAACAGAAGTTATTGTTATTACACAGATTACAACTAATGTCATGGCACAGATGGGAAAAAATAAGCCAATCACATTTAAAAATTTGGCAAAAATATGTAATGCATTGGAATGTACTCCAAATGATGTATGTAGTTTTAAGGAGGGTGGAAATGAATGACTGAAATGAAAATAATGCTTGTAGAAGATGATACTAACTTAGCAGAGCTTATAAGGATGTATTTAATATCAGAGAATTGGGAAATCAGCATTTTTCATACTGGAAAAGAGGCGTTAGAGGAATTTGAAAAAAATAAATATGACTTGATATTATTGGATATTTTACTTCCTGATATAAATGGATTTGAAATATGCAAAAAGATAAGAGAAACGTCCACTATGCCAATCATTATGCTTACTGCCTTAGAAGATCCTATTCATAGAGTGCAAGGATTGAATATAGGTGCAGATGACTATATCGTAAAACCGTTTGAACCATCTGAATTGATTGCGAGAATTAATTCTCATTTTAGAAGAAATTATGTATTTACAAAAAATATTGTAAATACAATTAATTGTGATAGAGAAGTTAATAATTTAAAGATTAGCATTAAAACACATAAAGTTTACTATGGTAATATAGAGATTGAACTAACACCAAAAGAATTTGATATTTTGTGGTTGCTTATGGAAGAACCTGGTAAAGTGTATAATATGGATGATATACACTATAAAATATGGGGTGATAAGGTGCTAGAAAATGAAGTTAATCCAGTTATGGTTCATGTAAGAAGAATTAGAAGTAAGTTTGAAAAGATTGGGTTAAAATCAGTCATATTAACTGTTTGGGGAGTGGGGTATAAAATCAATGGGTAAGAAAAACCGTTTTTTTGTGGAAGGTATTATTTATCAAATACTATGGATATTTTTAAGTACAATCCTATTTTTCATTATTTACAAAATAATGGATAATTCTTTTGTTGACAGTGTAGATCCAGAATTGCCATTAGATAAATTTGCTTCCTTTTATTTTGAAATAGGTAAATATATAATACTTTTACTAGGGGCTGTTGCTATATTGATAGGGACATTTATAATACAGGAAAAAAGGTTTTATGTATATAATCAATATTTTGAGTCTGGACTGAATTATCTTAAAAGTGAAGATAAAGATTTAATACCATTTCATGAGTCATTATCAAAGGAACGAGATTTGTTTATAGAACTTCATAATTACAATAAAGAACTTGAAAAGGAGTATGAACTGGTATATAAAGAAAAAACAGATCTGCTAACGTATTTAGCTCATGATATAAAAACTCCTCTTGCGAATATGATAGGTTATATAACACTATTAAAAGACGAAAAAAATCTTTCTGAAGAACAAAAAAATAAGTTTGTTGATGTTATATATGAGAACATAAAATATTTAAATCGTTTAAGTGAAGATTTTTTTTCATATTTAAAATTCAATTTAAATGAAATTCCACTAAATTTAACGGACGTAGATATAAAAATTTTTTTTAGCCAGTGGGAAGAAGAAAAAAGTTTATCTATAAAAGATCATCTTTTAATTTTGGAGTTTTTAAATTTGGAAAACAGTAAGATTAAAACGGAACCACAACTTTTACTTAGAATAATGGAGAATCTGATTACAAATGCAGTTAATTATTCTGTGAAAGGAACAAGCATAAATATAAAGGTTGAGGAAATTAATGGAATGTTAAAAATAAGTGTTATAAACGATGTTTCTCCAAATTTAAATGTGAATTGGAATATGGTTACTTCAAAGTTTTATAGGGGAAATTTATCAAGACGAATAAGCAATAATGGATCGGGACTTGGACTTACAATTGTAAGTGACATTGTAAAACACTTGGGTGGAAATTTTGAAATTGGAGAGGAGAATAAAAGAGTTTGTGCTAAAGTAATACTTCCATATATATTAAATTAAATCGCAAAGAAAACGCAAGAATTATTTAAAGATACCGTTAAGTATAAAGCAAAGAGCTATTCTATAATATAAATAAGGATAGCTCTTTTATATTTGAATGGAATTATTAATTTGAATCATCATCTGTGATTATAAATATATAAAAAGGAGGTAGAGTTTTATGAATTATAATAATCCTCATAGGTATAGGAACGGAGATTGAGTAGAGTTTTTGAAAACTTTATTCGGAAGAAAAATTTTACAAAAAGTTTAAGTATTTGAGAGAGGAGAATTTTATCATGAAAAAATCATTGTCATTAGTATTATTAACAGGTTTTATGTTAGTATCATTCGTACCAGCATTGGCAGCAGAAAAAACAAACTTACCATATGTTGAAGGTCTTGGTTATGAGGTGGAAGTATTTGAAGAAGATTATACTCTGCCAAGGTTGTTCAGTTATGATAGCGGATGGAAAAGTTTTTTAGGTGGAAAATGGAGACATGGTGTAGGTAGTGTATATGTTTGGTCTAAATACGATCACAATAATAAAACACATAAAACTACAGTACAAGGCGCTGGTGGTCAATTCTCTTATTCGGGTTGGACAAGAGCTGGAAGTAGAGCAGAAGCTTCTTGGGAAAAAGCTTCAAGTGGTAATAGAGCTTGGGCTGATGTTAAATAACAATAAATAAAAATAGTTGAACGAGTTTGAGCGGTACCACGTTGTTATTTTAGTATTGTGGCATTACTCATACTCGTTATTTTTATAAAGTTGGAGATGATGCAGAATGAAAAAAACAGTGGGTATACTGGCAATTTTACTAATTATAGTGATTGGTATAGGAAAGTTTTTCTATTCAGACGGTATGTTTTTAAATATATTCATAAAAGAGTTTAATACTACTGTAAACATTGTAACAAAGCCAGAAATAGCTGATAAAACAATAATTGAATTGCAGAAAATCGCCAATAAAAATGATTTAAGCTTCATAAAGGAAGAATATATTCCTAAGAATAGTAGATTTGATAAACAGAAAATAAAGATTTACATTCATCTAAATGATTCTGAATGGTTCAAGAAATCTTTTAGAAATATATCTATTACTGATAGCAAAGACAAATTGAATGATTTTGAGAATGTAAAATCAATGAGTTTACTCACGTCAAAAGATATAAGCTTAATTCCTTTTGAAAACGTCAGCAAGGAAAAAGTTAATGGGGATTATCATGTAAGAGGTACGGAAGTAAATATTAATAAGTTTATTGAAGAAATAAATCAAAATGAAAAATTAAAAACAGAGGTCGTGGTTAATCCGGATTATACTGTTTCTAGTGAATTCACACAGAAACAAGCATATCTATATATGCTTACGGTTTTTATTATATTTGTAGCTACTGTCTTTTGTCTAATTATTTATAATGGGATGCTTTCAAAGGAATTATCGATATCAATTTTACTAGGATACGACAAATTAACTTTAGCTATTTCTAAGGTTTTAAATATTCTTGCAATACCAGCAATAGTGGGACTTGTACTGACGATTGGAATTATAGAATATTTAGTTGCTCCTAGTGATATTTTAGGATTTATGATATCAATGAAAACAATACTTATTTTAGTTGCTTTTATAATAGGGGGGCTAATATCAATAGAGTTTATATTGATTTATCTCAAGTTAAAAGGAATTAATGTTATTACCTTATTGAAAGGTTATAGAAGAAGTTATCATAGAAGTTCTTTTCTTATAAAAACAGGGTCGATTGTTATGGTTCTTTATTTAGCAATTGTAAGTATTTTAGGACTCGCTGATTACTCGAGTATGAAACAATACATTCCAACTTGGGAAAGCTCAAAATATTATGCAAATATGGCTTGTGCATGGTCTTGGAGTTATGAAAAAGATGATGATAAGTTCCATGAGATTGTTATTCCAAAGATGAATAATTTATGGAATAGTTTGGACGATAGTGGAGCAATATTATTTAATGCCCCAAACGTTAGAAAAGAGGGAATGAATGATGATGAGGAGTATCTAAATCAACAACCGTTTCAAGGCAATTATGCCTATGTAAATAAAAATTATTTACATATTGCTAATCTCTTAGATAAAGATACGAATAAAATAGAACAATATAAAATACATGAAAATGAGTGGATTGTTTTTGTTCCAGAAGATGTTAAAATTACTGAATTTGACAAAGAAAAAATTCATGAAGATCATATTTTTCAAAATATAAAAAAACAAGGTACAATTACAGAAACATATGTAAGGCTGAAAGATAATCAAAGTGTATTTTCTTTTGATAGTGGCAAAAGAATTGATGAAGCAAACTTGAAAAATTATGTTTTGGTAGCAGTAAATGGGAAAGAATTACTCCCAGATTATGGAATCAAACTATCATCTTTAGTAAATGGGCAGCTACATCCATATGTTAAAGAGCCTAGTAGAGGATACGAGAGTTTGAAGGACATAATTGAAGAAACAGAATCTGAGCCGTTTATACTCTATATCAGCTCAGTCTACGATGATATAGTTTCAAGAATAGACGAATATAAGATGGAGGCAAGTATATATGTTATTGGTCTTGTCTTATCTATTGTTATTTTAGCAACGTTATTAAAAATAGATAAAGAAACATATTTTTATAATCATGGACAACGAATAGATGTTTCTAGGTTGTTGGGATATGGATTTTTTGATATACATCATAAGAAAATTATTGAAAATATCGTTGGTTATATCATAAGTATTATTATTTTATTTATGGTTATTATGGTAACAGGAGTAATAAGTGATGTTGGACTGTTTATACCAAGAGATGGTTGGAGTATGTCTAAACTTTTGATTAGTTTAATAATAGGTATTTGTGGAAGCCTTATATGTTTTGGCATAGAAATTTTACAACTAAAGAAAAGTGAAAGAAGCATTGTACTTAGGTTAAAGGAGGGGTGTTAAATGCAAAAAGAAAAGGAATTGCAAATAACCTTAAGAAATGTCTCTAAGAAATATGGGGAACACAGTATTTTGGAAAATATTAGTTTGGATATTTATAAAGGAGATTTTGTTTGTATCTTTGGGAAAAGTGGAGGAGGAAAAACAACACTTTTGAATATAATTGGGACATTAGAAAATTATGATAGTGGTAGTGTAACCTGTTTTTCAAATCGAGATCCTATAAAAGATCCTAAAGTAGGAGAGCTATTACGCAGAGAAAAAATTGCTTATTTATTTCAAAATTTTGCTTTGGTGGAAAAAATGACGGTTGAGGAAAATATGATGCTTGCTGCCAAATACAATCAAGAAAAAAATAAGAAAAATCTTATAGAAGCTGCCTTGAATAAAATGGGCATTTCAGACAAATTAAAATCGAAGGTTTATGAACTTTCAGGTGGAGAACAGCAAAGGGTAGCCCTTGCAAGAAATATGATAAAACCGTTTGAAATTATGTTGGCGGATGAACCGACAGGTTCTCTTGATTATGAGAATAAAAAAATTGTAATCGATACACTTATTAGATTAAATAATGAAGGTAAGACGATCGTAGTTGTAAGTCATGATAAGGACTTTGAAAAAGTAGCACATAAGAATTATATTATTGAAAAGTCAGCTATAAGGGAGGTGTTAAGATGAAAAGGAAGATTGCTTTATTAGTACCGGTTATAGCACTGTGCATTTGTGGTTTATTCTTTTACATGAACAGAAATAGTGATGATATTGATGTTGCATTTACAGTAAAAAATGAAACAAAAGAAAAAATAGATACAGTGGGTATTGCGATGGGGAAAAAATGTATTTTGAATAGAACAAATGGAGAAAAATTTTATTTTCCAAAAGATCTAGTCAAAGAAAAACAAGACAAAGCTATTGTTTTTGTAGTATCTAAAGATGGAATCATAGCAAAGTCAGGGGAAATAGATTTAAAAGAAAATAAAGAAGTAAGCATAAGGGAAATTAAAGAAGGAGAAATATCATTGGATATAGCTGCTCAAAAAACAGATATAAAAATTAGTATTCCTAGATTAGATGCTTGGAAAGTTAGTACAGATGAAAAATTTATCAAGGGTTCTTATGAAGCAAATACTGATTCGCAATATACATTATATTTATTAGGAAAAGGAGGAAAATTAGGTATTTCCAGTACAGAAATGAAAGGAATACGTGTTATTGCAAGTTGGGAAAAACCGAAAGATAAAATAGATAGTTGGCTTATATTTAATGATTAAAAACACAATATTTGTAATAAAAGTTGTAAAATAATAATTTATTGTTAGGGGAGGATTTTATACTGACCCCAAAAAGATAGACAAATAGGCTATCCAAAGGATTTAGTTCTGTATTTCACATGACTAAATCCTTTTAGTTTTACCTGGACAACAAGTGAACTATAAACGGGTATTTAGATTTATTAAAAATAACCAAATTTGTATCAATTTCATTTTTGAATTCATCAGATTTCCCGAAAGTTATTATTTGCTATTATAATAGACATTTCTTCATTTTTCCGTTATAACAGACACTGACATACTCTTGTAATATTATTTTGGTATAATTAAAATTATAGAAGGAGGCACAGATTATGAGAAAATTAATAGGTATATTACTACTTTCATTATCAATAATTACGTTAATTGCTTGCTCTAAAAACAACTACCAATCTTTAGATGGTGAGTATTATTGGATCTCAAGTGAAAGAAACGAGTTAGCGTTTACTATTAAAGGAAATAATGCTTCCATTGAGCATGGAGAAGCCGACGGCTTTACCATTAACAAAAAAAAGAATACGATCGAATTAACTGGACAAAATATTGCAAGTCGAACAGAAGAATATTCATTTAAAGATGGGGTCTTTTCTGTTGATATTAGTGGAGTTAAGCACGACTACTATCTTAAAGATAGCGAAGAATATAATAACGCACTAAAACAATATGGATATAAATAACATCATTCACACCTATTTTCCCGAATAGGTGTTTTTTTGTGCTAAATAGATTCCTTCAAAAAACTTTTAAGCTTATTATTAACCGAAAGTCAAATCTATTTTTTGTTCAAATTTTGGTCAAAGAAACAAAATATACCATCCTATTTTAAAAAACCGAATTGTGATGATTGCCGATAAACAAACACTTTGATTTTTCTTTTTATTTCTTTATTCTTCTTATCATGCAAGATTCAGAGAATAAAGCTAGTTGCAGCCACTGCTCCAACACTAATTAAGGCTTTAGTTTTGACTTTATTTAACATCTTAGACCTTCTTTCTAAAAAACTAGGTCAAGAATAACAAAAAAGATTTGTAAGTTTTATCACATCACAACGAAAGGTAATTCCTACATTTCTGGCGCAAAATCGTACAGTTCAGAGAAAAAATTAAAACCAGCTGTCCTTGGGGTATAATAGACTTATTGGAAAAAATAAAGTGCCATACTGTACTATGCTATACTATAGTTAAGAAAACTATTTACGAAAAACCATGCAACTAACTCATGAGAACTTTAAATTATTTATTAGTGTCAAAAAGGATACCTTCCCAACAAAGATATCCTGTCTAGATACAACTTATAAATCCAAACACTGTAAAGGAGGAGGCACAAAAACTTTAAGTCTAGAAAAACAGTTAATTTTGAACTTGCATTATTTATGCTATTAATCAACTCAACATCTTCTAGTTTTTTGATTTTGGTCTTGGACTAGTGATAGTCACTGAACATTAACATTCGTAGAATATACTCTTCATTCCTCAAGTCTATTTGACTTAGAAAACTTAAAATCAACAAGTGTCACTATAGCTATTGATGTCACAGAAAGTCCTATTTCAATGTCCTAAAAGAAACCAAAGTAAGAATTATCCTGGAAAAAGATATACACCATAAAGACACAATCATAATCGATTTAACGACACTTCGTGCCTGTCAATTAGTTTTTTGAGATGGTCATACACATTATTTTACTCTTTTTAAAGAAAGTATAGGTCAAGTTTGTCAGAGCAATTACTTGTTTTTGTTATTTAGATACTATGAATATTCATGAGATATCTTTTTTCCTTTAAAAAGTTCTAAAAAGCATGTATCGACTGTAGAGGATAAGAAGTTTAATAGAGATAGTTGTAATACGTATTAAAATTGAGCGTTTAAATGCTAAGTTTAAAACTTTTCAATTTGTGGAATCATCAACTATGAGTTAAAATAATTTACGAACAGAGGCTTTCCAAAAAACTTGATATCATACGTTTTATTGTGGAAATATTTATTTCATTTTCTCCTAGTATTGAATTTTCACACACTCATTAATTTTATTGATATAATCCAATAATAATGATAATATCAAATAATAATAAAAAGATTTGATAGTATTTTTTCATAATCTGTCACGCTTTCTAATGATTTTTTATGGTAAATGGAGATAAATATGATTATAGGTGAAACTTATAGAAAAATACGAGAAGGAAAAGGTATTTCTATTTCTTCATTAGCAGGTGCAGAAATTTCAAAGTCTCAAATATCTAGATTTGAATTAGGAGAGACAGAAATCTCATTTTTTAAATTATTATATCTACTTGAAAAAATAGGTGTAACTCTAGAAGAGTTTTTGCTTTCATGTAATCATTATCAACCTTCGGATTTTAATACCTTAATAGCTTCTGTTAAACAGGCCGCATATAATGAAGATACTCAAGCATTACTAGATATGGTAGAGAAAGAAATAGAACTTTTTCATGAGACAAATTCTCATTACCATAAATTAAATGCTATTTTCATTGAAAGTATTATCTATGGAATTGATAATACTCATCAATTGAGTAATCAAGACACCTCTTATCTTACTAATTATTTATTTTCTGTTGAAAACTGGGGATATTACGAAATTCTTATTCTTGGAAATTGTTGTCGAGCAATATTACCAAATTTATTATTTAGATATGCCAAAGAGGCGCTTAAAAAAGGAAAGTTGTATAGTTCTATACCTAGAAATAAACAAGCTCTCGTTCAATTACTTCTTAATTCACTTCTTATTATGATTGAAAACAGCTTATATGAGGAAGCTTTATTTTTAAAACAAGCTACTAAGAATATATTATCTAATTCCACAGATTTTTTTGAACAAACTATTCTTTTGTATTTAGAAGGATTTTTTGAACTTAAATTTCATCGTAATCAAAAATCAATTTTAAAAATAGAAGATGCTTTAAAAATTTTTGAATTATTCAATAAAACAATCTACAAAAATTACAAACAATACTTTGAGAAACACATCATTCATTTAGTAGACTAGGCCATTTATCTATAAGGTAATAACGTGATCAAACTCTTCCAATATTTCTGGATTTTGATCATGAGTAATGACAATAACAATTGCATCTTTAATGGATAGAATGTAATCCATTATTTCTTTTGCTTTTATTGGATCAAGGTTACTTGTAGGTTCGTCAAATATATAAACTGAATATGTTTTGACTAAAAACCTAGCTAAATCAATTCGTTGCTTTTCTCCTTCTGAAATGATTTTGTTTGATTGAGCTAGGTTTTTACGAAGGAAGTCTTCATTAAAACCTAAGGATTTTCTTAATTTTTCAGTTAAATGAAGGTTTCTAGCCAATTTGATATTCTCTAGAATATTACCTTCAATTAGAAAGTCATTTTTTTGCACAAATGCAATATCTTTATATAACTCCTCTGAGGGAATATCAATATTCTGTTTTCCGTTGATTTTTATTTCTCCATCATAAAGATTTTTTGGATAATAATTTAGTATTAATTTTACTAAAGTTGTTTTCCCAGTTCCTGAAGCACCGATAATCGCATAGCGCTTACCTTTTTTAAATTCATAGGAAAAATGATCAAATAATATTCTATTTTCAATTTCATAATATAATTGGCTAATAGAAATAGTCGAAATGTTATCACAATCAATTGTACTTGTTTTATGGAAAGTTCCATGATTTGTCTCATATAGATTTTCTTGGATATTATCAATAATGGACTTGCTACTGCTGATTAAATTTTTATTGTAAAGAATAGATTGTAATGGAGCAAAAACACCGTTTAATAATTGAATACTTGCTACTAGTAGTCCAATAGTCAGTAAGTTATTTCTTACAAAAAAGATACCAGCGACCATACAGGATAGTTGAGAGCCAAAACTTAGTAAAATTCCAGTAGTTGAAGCTAAGTCTTTTAAGAATTGATATGTTTTTCTGGACTCTTCAAATTCTAAACTGATTCCCTGAATTTTTTCTTGGGTCCAGCTTTGAATATTTAATAACTTAATTTGTTCAAAACCATTAATAAAGTTTGTCATTTTTGACAAATAGTGATTATTTTGTAGAGAATAATTATTAGTTGATTTAGTCATTAACTTTCCAGGAATTTGTGATAGAAAAATCGTTATACTCGACAATAAAAGAAAGACTAATGCTAATCGCCATTCTATATAGATAATAGCAACCACACTCATGATAAGGCTCCCTAAATTTGCAATTAGAGAGATTTTAGGGATTAATAAATTTTCTTGAATAAGATCACTGTTTTTGGTGATATTATTTAAGAAATCTGAATGGTTACGGTTGTCAATTTGGTTAAATTCACGCGATAAATAATGTAATAAGAGACGCCTTTTTAGATCTAAAATAACTTTTTTTACATATTGGTTTTTAAGATAGGAATAGGAACAAGAAATCAAGAACCACAGTAAAATCGAACTTACACAAATAGTGATATGAAAGAGTAATCCACTATTTGAATTAGATATACTATCAAGTATTCTTCCTAATTGGAGAGAGAAGAATGTCATTAAAAGAGCACTTGTCAGACTTAATAAAATAATCAAGAAATATAGTAATTTATATTGTTTCATAATCTGGTTCATATCTTACTCCTTAAGTAACTCTGATGAGAATATTATAATCCAAATATGAAAATCAGAAACAAACCTCCCGTATTTGGGACGCACTGAATAGTTTACACTAAATATAAAAAAATTATAAAATAATTATTTTTTAAAATAAGAGGAGAACTCATATTTTTATTTATACTCAATGAAAATCAAAGAGCAAACTAGTAAACTAGCCGCAGGTTGCTCAAAACACTGTTTTAAGGTTGAAATGGAACTGACGTAGTCAGTATCCTAAATTAGAACGACTGGAATTGGGCTAAAAATTTCAAAACAAATTGTTGATTTGCATCAGGGCTCTATTTCGTTTGCTAGTGTCCAAAATGAATTCTTTGAAAGTATCATTTCACTTCCGATTTTCAACATTACCAATTAGATAAAAAAATGGAGAAGAACCATTAGAGTCTTCTCCATTTTATTCATCTTTTCTTCCACTTATACCCTGTCTAGAAAAAATAATACACTATTATTATTTTACATTAACAATATCACTGTTCAACAGGTAAGAAATTCCCTACAATAATCCCTACAATTCTAGGATCTTCATCATACGAAAGAAAAATATCTCGATATTTTGGATTGATAGAAACTAACCGTAAGCCCTGTTCTTCCTGATAAACTCTTTTAATGTATGTCTGATTGTTGCAGACTACGGCATAAACTGCACCATCATAATCAAATCCTGTCTCACGAATGAGAGCCACAGAACCATTTTGATATTTGGGTTCCATTGAGTCACCAGAAATCCATGAGGCGAAATCGTGGGCTAGTTCTTCATCAAAATAGACAGTATCATAGTTTTGATCGTTATACACCGATGAACCGATACCAGCAGACATTTGTTCGTAAACATGGTATTCGTATAGTTTTTCTGACATTGAAACAATGTTCTTACATTTTTCTTTTTGAACTAGGCCTCTGACATAACTAAGTGCATTATTCTTACCTTCATCCGATAAAGTATTATATAGTCGGACGATTTCGATCTCTGTAAAAAAACCTTTCGGTACGTTTAGAATCTGCTCTAGTTGTTGCACTTTTTCTCTAGATGGTTGTTTTACTCCACGTTCCCATGCGGAATAGGCTTGATAGCTGACTCCCAACTGATCAGCAATATCTTTTTGAGTCATTTTTAGCTCTTTTCTTCGAGCCTTTAGTTTTTCTGGTTGATACATCACTTACCTCACATTAACAGTAGTTTCAATTCAGCTTTTTGTTTTGCTTCTTTGTCTGTTAGCTTATTTTTATCCCAAACATAAGCTATAGATTTTCCTTTATCATAGATGAGCCATACTTTTAGATTGTCATGACAATTCTTAATTGTCTTCCAATTATCCTGATTTAAAAGTTCAGGTAACTCTTGGCTAGTAACGAAACCTCTTTTGCTCACTGCTGGCTCTATCTTATTAATTATAGAAGTCTGGTAGTTGTTAAATTCCTTTATAATCTGTTCTTTAATGCTGTGTAACAAAAGGAGTAGTGTAGCATTTTGTCCAGCAATATAATCATCGATAGCCTGCTTAATGGTATTTTCTTTTCCAGGATAATATTCTCTAAGAAGATCTAAAAGGCGAAAGAACAATGCCTGTTTTGAAACATCCAGACTATTTTGAATATGTTGAAAGGTGTCGCAACTATAATAAATCTTTGACAACAAAACAATGTCAGGCATTAATACTACAGCAGAGAAAATATTTGCTTCTCGCTCTAGTAGGCTCTCTTGATTATCAATAGATTCAGCAAAATAATTTCCTTCATGCTCTAGGATAAAATGTCCCAGTTCATGACATAGAGTGAAATTTTGCTTTACAATTGGATTATCCTTTTCATAGGAAAAACTAATTCCTAATTCATCGATAACAGTTAATCCTTCAATCTTACGATTAGAGAAGTGGTGACTAATCACTTGAATCTGATATTCTTGAATACAGTGTTGAAAGAAGTAGTTGAAATTATAATTTAGTAATGAAATGTCATGATCTTTCATATACTGGTATAACACATGTTTTGTAGACTTACTTATTCTTGTATACAATTCATCCAAAGAATGATACCTCCTTTAAGTATAAAATACAAAACTAAACCAATTCGGTTGAGTTTATTATATAAAAAAAGTGGATGTGTGTCCACTTTTTTTATATTACGTTAAATATATAAACATAGTCTAATTATTTCTTTTTTTTACCAAAGCTGAAAGTGCTATTCCTCCAAAAGTCAGCAACGCCCCTCCAATTTTATTCCTGTGTTCTCTATAAAATCTTTCGTGCTCTCCACAGAATTTTGCTTTTGGAGAGTATACTTCTTTATTACATCTAAAGTATTTACATGTTTTAATTTTCTCTTCTTTCATTCGTATCTTCCTCTACTAATAATGTTTCTGAATGGTTAACCAATGCATTGATATTTTCTGAAATACTCTGTGTCAAATTTATAAAAGAGCTGCTATTTCCTTTTGTAAAATTATCAATTTTCCAAGCTAAACTTTTTCCATCATATTTAGGCTCAAGTAAAGTTTGCTCAGTAAAAGCTTTGTAATTGCTTAATACAGCTATAACAGACTCATGTTCCTCTAATACCGTATAAGCAACAACATTTAACTGCATTGCAGATGATAGGTAACTAATTGATTGTTGAAGCAGAGTATTTATTCTTTTTGCATCTTTTGAATTGGTTTTAATGTTGATAAAGTCTAAACCATCTGTGTAAATTGACATCATTAGTTTTGCAATAGTATTATTATTTTCTTTAATCGCTGAAAGTAGTAATTCTTTTTTTAATTGCTCATTTCTGGTTGCTAAGGCCTCTACAATTAGTTGGCGAGCACTGAAAAAGCCTGAAAATCTATCATTGTAT
The DNA here is from genome assembly GCF_030440045.1 of Streptococcus sp. SP8. Classification (NCBI taxonomy): domain Bacteria; kingdom Bacillati; phylum Bacillota; class Bacilli; order Lactobacillales; family Streptococcaceae; genus Streptococcus; species Streptococcus sp. SP8. The sequence goes on from NZ_JAQFJL010000009.1 coordinate 35,973, forward strand.
TGCCCTTGTTCCACGCGGATAACTAGTTCATTTAAGCTTTCAATTTGTTCTGAAATAGATGCTAGTTGCCCTTGTATTGCAGAAAGCTCAGGTAGATTCCCTAACTCTTTGACAGTCCTTTTCTCTAAGGTTACACTACTTTTAATTTTTCCAGATTCAGTATCTTTTAATACTGCATAGGTCTCGCCTGTCTTTTTTCGTATACCATAACTCCATTCTCCCGATTTTAACTTTTCTTTTGCAACTTCAGATAATTTTGCAACGTATTCTACATTGTCATTATCATTCTTTTCAACAAGCTTTTTTAATAATTTAGCTTCGGGAATATGAGCAAATAAATTATTTCTAATCTTATTAGCAACTACTAAAGAGGCTTCTTTTTGCAGTGGAGTTAATGAATATGATTGGAAATCATAGTTGTATAATTCCTTTTTTCTGACATCAACTTCAAAATGCTCTATTTTTGGTATTTCAATTTCAAAACTCTCCATACTTTAATCCCCATTTTTGGAACTTTAATTTAAAGTTCTATAGTTTGTATTGTTTCTAGATCTTTGGTAACGATCGCAGTATCAAATCGTATTTCAAATAAAACTAAAGATTCCCCTGCAAATTCAATAGTATTTTTGTAACCTGGTACTTTAGCAATAAACTGGTCCGCTACTTCAAAAATAGTTTTGGTACTTTTTTGAACTAAGCCCTTAGCTTTTACGTGTTCATTTCCAGAGTGTGGAATTGTAGTAAATGCAATATGAGAGTTTGATTCCATTTCCTTAATCTTATCATTACCTTTGAAAGATGAGAAGTAGAGTATATTATTGGTTGAATCAAAAACAAAATTTACTATTCTTACATTTGGAATATTGTTTACAGATGTCGCTAAGGCAATTTCTTTTTGTTCTGACATTATTTTCAAAAATTCTTTTTTTACATCCATTTATAAAACACTCCTTTTAATCAATGAAGTTATCGAACAAAAAAGCTAATTTTTTGTTTACTTATTTTTTTCAAATGCTTTTTTTCTCTTTTCCATAAACTCGATCAACTCTTTCTTGAAAATAGCCTTTTCTTCTTCGGTTAGACCATTTGAATTCATACGGAAAAGAAGTTCTACATTATCTAACTCGTCTTCTTTTAGATGTTCATCCGAATTACCAACTAAATAATCAATTGATACATTTAAAACTTGTGCAATCTTGACTAAATTATCTTGTGTTGGTTTTTTAGCTCCACGTTCCCATGAAGCATAAGCTGGTTGCGAAATTCCTAGTTTTTCAGCTACATCGACTTGTGTAAGATGTGCTTGTTTTCTAAGGTTTTTTAATCGTTCCGAAAATTCCATTTTAAACCTCTAAAATTTTTTTGTATTAATTTCAAATAATCTCTTGACAAATATAACCAATGGTTATATAATATAAAATATAGCCGGAAGTTATATTGGCTTTAAAAATAATAACGCCTAACTATCGGCATTATGATCATTGACAATTAAATAAAAAGTGCGTCTGACAACCAGAGGACTGATCATCAGAACAACACATAAACTTCGTACCTTTATTGTAAATGTTTTGATAAGAAAAGTCAAGTCCGTTTTATGGTTGAAGTGAAGATAGAAAACAAGATTCCATTCTTGTGGGCTTCCACGCATTTCGGACTTTCGCACTTTTCCGAATAGTAAAGTGAACTAGCTTCGCCAAAGGGCGTAAGAGAATCTTAAGGGTATGATAATGACTCCCCAATGAGATTGGCTGGGAAAGCGATGGTAATTGATGCAAAGCACCTTGCTAAACGTTGCCACCGTGAAGGAGGGATCCTTCAACCAAATAACTTTTCTTTACTGCTGTCTATCTAATTAGATAGACCTACTCTCAAGCTACTAAGTTCTTTCCTTTTTTCACTTAGTAGCTTTTTTTACTTATTACAATAAAGGAGAATGATATGACAAACTTTTTTCGCACTACAATGTAAACGACTCTATGATAACTATGAATTTACCTATGGCATGTTTAGCGAATCTGATAAACTACAGGCTAAACTCTATGCTCAAGCTCAAATTGATTTAGACAATCTCGCAGATGATGCTCGTAGAAATGGCTATGCTCATGGGGATATTCAATTCTATAGTCGAATGTTTAAACGAAAACTATTTACCCACTATTACTCAAGAGTAAAGCAACTAGCTTAACTCTTTTTATTTTACACTCAGAAAGGAAAATCTTATGATCTCAGAAACACTTAAAATGAAACCAGAATTTATTGGCCCTGCTTACTATGAACGTTTAGGAAATGCTCCTAAATTTATTTTTGGAAAAGAAGGCAAATACCAACGTCACATTCTAAACAGCGCAGAGCACGGTGCCTTTCATGTCATTACACCAGCCTCTACAACGGTCTTCCCAGAAGATGCTCTAGTAGAAGCGGTTAACCCAATCTTTTTCCCGGACACTGCTCTTAATGGCAATACTGTTGCACCTTATCTCAATGTCTTTGCTGAAAAATTGGTAATCAAAAAATAAGAAATAAAAGGAGAAAATTACATGGCTAAAATTGGATTAAACTACGGAGAAAAACTACAAATTGCTGACAAGACTTATCGTGTTATTACAGACGGGTTAGATGTCCCAGCTGTCCTTGGGAAACTGACTTTCCGAGGCATTGAGGGCCCTGATATCATCTTTGAAGTGGATCGCTCACAACGAAATCCTGATGGATCATTTGTACAAGTCAATACAGGGGAGATCCGTGGAATAGTTGTAGGGATTCATTCTTCTGTCCAGCACGAAACCCTCTTTTTCACTATCGCAGATATGTCAGAGTCTGAGATCGAGGACCTGGGTATTAAATACCGAGAAGAGGTTGAATTAGAAGATATTGTTATTACTCATACCCATGTCAATCGTAATGATATCTATAAGCTCTTTGCTTCTAAAATCAAGAAAAAAACTGGAGGCGCACCGACTAAAGAAAACAAACCAGTAGAAAATAAGAAGGAAAACTAGGAGGTGATGCACTATGAAACTCTTTACCTATCGAGGAAAAAGAGTTCGAGTTTTTCATCGTAAACTAAAGGGAATCACATGGTTTGTCTGGTGGTTTCCTTTTTTGTTGGCTATTAGTTACTACAGCTACTTACATTTAGAAGAATTAAAAGTCCATCCCTTACCTCAAGGATATTTTCTAGGAGCTGGGCTTCTCTTTTCTTTAATCTTCTCTTGGTTTATCAATCGGGTTTGCTACAGGAAGATGCTCTTTTTTCAAAAGCTAAACAGCCTTCGAATTCTTTCTCGTTTTTTGCTAGAGAATAACCTCTATCTCGTTAAAAAGGTTAGACGTGAAAACAAGATCATTGAAAAAATCACCTTGCCTCAAGTGTATATCAAACAGTCTCGCTACAAGATTGAAGTGAGTTTCATCTTAGAAGGTAATAAATTTCAAGATCGCTTTTTAAACCTTGGAGCTACGCTTGAAGTCATGTTTAATGGGGACTTTCGTAATAAAACCTTTGATAATCGCTTTATCAAGTATGAAATTGCTATTAACCGAATTGATAGCAGGATCACCATCGATGAAGTAAAAGTTAAGGGATCCAAACTCCAGCTCATGAAAGATGTATCTTGGGATTATATTGAAGAACCTCATCTTCTCATTGGCGGTGGAACAGGTGGAGGAAAAACAGTTGTTCTCATGACCATAATCTATGCACTAGCTAAAATTGGCTTTGTTGATATCTGTGATCCAAAGAATTCGGACCTTGCTGGATTAAAGAAAATTACAGTCTTTCATGGTCGGGTTTACACTAGTAAGGAAGATATCATCAACTGTTTTAAAGAGAATGTAGAGTTTATGGAAAAACGCTATGAACGGATGTCTACTTCGCCAAAATTTCAAGCTGGAAAGAACTTTACTCACTATGACATAAAACCAAAATTCATTCTAGTGGACGAGTGGGCAGCTCTCATGGCAAAAATTGACCGTGACTATAGCCAACAGTCAGAACTCATGGAATATCTCTCACAGTTAGTTCTAGAAGGTCGTCAAGCTGGTATCTTTATCATCTTTGCTATGCAACGGCCCGATGGGGAATTTATCAAAACTGCTCTTCGGGACAACTTTATGAAGCGTCTCTCCGTCGGTCATTTAGAATCAACAGGATATGACATGATGTTTGGAGATGCTAATAAAACCAAAGAGTTCAAAAAGCTAGATGAAATTAATGGAGTCAAGGTCAAAGGACGGGGCTATATCGCAAACAACGGTGAGCTGGCTGGTGAGTTTTTCTCTCCTTATGTACCACTTGATCAAGGCTTTTCCTTCTATGATGCCTACTCTAAAATTCCCATTATGGAATTTGAAGGAGAAGAGTTCTCAGTATTTGAAGAATACAAACCAGCAGTTGAAACAATTAATCCTATAGAGGAAAATGAGGTTATAGAAAACGAACCAAACAAACGACCACTCAAGGAATTTGCGGACGAACAAGATCTTAAAATGCCAACCTTACGCAAGATTATCTATCTCTTAACAGAACAAGGGATCATCTTTGAACGGACTGTATCCGCTATTCTAGTGGATCCTTTTCAAGAAAAACTTCTTCTTGAAATCCTCGCTCAATTTGAAGAGGGAGGACGCAGGTCTTATCCAAAAGCAGTTGAAGCGACGATTGTTCATCATGGGCTAGGACAAGGGCAAGGGCAAGCCTGACCGCAGGTCAGGCGCAGACCGTAGCCCGAAGTTTCTAGGCCATGATGAAACTTCAACCCCCGTTTTCTAATAGGGGGGTTACATTTGGCAAAAACGCCAAGTCCACCCCTCCTCATTCCTTATGGGAGTTGGGTTTTCAATTTTTATGAAGTGTGTCACTTTCGTCAAAAAAGTGTGTCACTTTGTTAGAAAGAGGTGTTGCGATGAATGGATAAAATTAGTCCTTTTCATATTAAGAATTTCAGAAAACAAACAGGTCTTAGTCAAAAAGCATTTGCACAAGCTGTTGATCTTCCGACTAGAACCTACCGCTCTTATGAAACAGGCGAAAGAGGACTGACGATTGATAAGTTCAGAGAACTAAAAGAAAGACTTGGTTACTATCAAGATTGTGATAAAAACAGTCTTCGAGCTCAGATCGACTATCTACGATTGACCTTTCCGAGATTAAAGGATTTAGATGCTTTCTGCGAAAACTTCCTTCACTGTCACTTAAGCGAATTTACAGACCAAGAAACTCGTCTCATGAACTATACCCACTTGTGGCAACGAGGAAACATCTGGATTTTTGATTTCTTTGATAAGTCAGTGACCAATGACTACCAAACTTGTCTTCAACTATCTGGTCAAGGATGCCGTGAGTTGGAATTGCTTCTAGAAGACAAGGGAATCACTTGGCAGATTTTTCTTCAAAAGATTCTTTATTCCTATGAAGACGTTCGGGTGAAGCGACTCGATATCGCTCTAGATGAACTATATAAGGGTTATGGTCACGAGGACGAACAAATTCAAATTCCCAAATTGATTGATAAACTCTATTCCAAAGAGATTGTTCTAGACACGATCAAGAAATGGAATATCACGGGTGGTGGATCTTTCACAGATAATGAAGACATGGAAGCCAATCACGGCTTATCCATTTACTTTGGAAGTCGTCAAAGTCAACTCTACTTCAACTTTTATGAAAAGCGCTATGAAATAGCTCGAATGGAAAACATCTCCTTGGACGAATCCTTGGAGATTTTTGGTATCTGGAATCGCTATGAATTGCGGTTTTCAGATCAGAAAGCTCAAGGTATTGTGGAGGAATACATCAATGGTGTAGATCTCGGAGAAATCGCTAGAGGCATCATCAATAAAGAAATCCAAGTCTATGATGGTCTCACTCGATTTGGAGCCTATAAACCCGATGAAAAATGGCAACGGCTCTTTGGAGGTGTCGAACCCTTAAAACTCTCAACCAACCCACAACCATACAGTATTGAGCGAACGATTCGCTGGCTAACCTATCAAGTTGCTAACTCTCTTGCACTAGTCACTGAAGCAGACAAGATCCTCCAAACAGAATACATGAAGATGATTCAGAATAGCGGAGAGATCACTGATCGAGGAAAAGCCATGTTACGACTTCTCAAAGCTAATAAACACTATGAACACTAGAAAGGAAAAGCTATATGGAATACAAAGTTCAAATCAATTCACTAGACAACTTTAAAGCTTGGTCTGGTGGACTAACCACCTTGAACACTGTCCGTGAACGTGGTGGAGTAGATACCCTAACTGTCATTTGTGAAGATATCTTCTCTGGTGATACACCAACTGAAGGGCAAATCAATGACTGGCTCTGGTTTGATTCAGATTTTATCTACCAAGCTCTAGGCTACGATGATCTGCTTGAGGCTTCTTGAGATGCTGAAGAAGATTTATCAAGCAGACTTTCTGCTTCTTCCAGAACAAGAATTCTGGTATATGTATATTCTCTTACGAAAGGGCAAAGACTTCTACTATGAATGTGCAGGTAGATGTACAGAAGATCTTCCAGATAGTAGAGGGTTCTATAACTATGAACATGCCTGTTTCACGCTAGATGGTCAAGTGTTGAGCGTAAATAAGAAAATGCGCCCCTCACTCATTACTTATATTCAAAAGACCATCAAAGACAATCAAGAAAAATTTAGAAAGGAAATTGAAATGGCCACTAAAACTATTTTTGAAAAGAAAGTCTCTCAAGTCACGAATGAACTGGGAGAATTACTGAAAAAGAAAGATCATAGAGAGGCTTGGACCAAGGCTGGAGAATTAAATAGTCTCCTTAAAAAAGAAGAAGCCAAAGACCTAAAACCTGACTTGATCGAACAACTCCAAACTGAGCTACGAGGCTACTATTACATTAATGGCGAAATCGAAAAAGCCAATAAGCGCCTCTATGCAAAAGGATCAAAGCTCATTGAACTTTCTGGTCTCTAAAAGGAGGATCTATGGATAAAGCCAAACGCTACTTGCTTCAAGCAAAAGAATATCTCTCTCACTTTAAAAAGGTGGAGAAAAAAGGAGGTCCACCAAAACTAAAAGTCACCAATAAAAAGACCGTCAATATTGCAGTCATAGGAGGGATTTCTTTCCTCCTTTTTGTTGGTCTCATGGGATCTATCCGTGCTATCACACTATCAAATAAGGTAGGAGCACTACAAGCTCAAGTCGAGGCAACAAAAAATCAAAAAGCACAGCCTATAGAGTCTAGTAGAAAATACGACTATAAACTCCAGTATTACTTGAATGACTATGTCTATGCTTACTTCACCCTCCCGCAAGAAGGGGATAAACAACAAGCTCAAGTGGACTACTTAAATAGCTTTTACAACTTCATTCCTGATGTGAAAGCTCAAGGTCAAGTTCGAAATCCTAGTGAACTTCTCTATTCTCAGTTAGTGACTGTAGAAGGGAAAGTTGCGACCTATAAGATCAAATACAAGGAAACTATCCGTCGGGATAATAACACGGAGGAAAAAGAAATCGTGATAGGTTTCAATATTCCATTTGATGAAAAGGATGGGAAATATTATATTTCTGGTCTTCCTTGGTTTTCTGCTATTGAATCCTCACAAGCTGGACACTTTAGCGAAGACGATCAGCTTCAATTAACCGCTAACGATCACTTTTCAGATGGTCAGCGTAAAAAAGTTGAAAAATTCCTCAAAGTCTTCTTTACCAACTATACTACTAACCAAGATAATCTTAATCTGATTGCTAAGGATGTGGATATTATAGCCAATACCACCTTCAAAACAATTGATTATACTTATCTAAAAAAAGACGGTCAGAATCTAATCGCTTATGTTCAAGCAACCTTTGAGGTCGGAGGAACCACTCACTCAGAAAACTTCACTTTTACCCTATCAGAAAAAGAAAAGACCTACTATGTCACAAAACTAGAACACACCATTCCACTAAACTATGCAAATGATAAAGAATAGGAGAACTCTATGAATACAGACAATCTACGAACCTTCCTCCAGGGCGATGGAATTTGGATCCTGACAGCTATTGCCGTGCTCTTAGCGATCAAGGCTTGGCGGAACAGCTCTTGGCTTCAACTCTTCTCTGTCGTTGGTTTCTATGCCGTTATTGTTTCGATTGCCAAAGGACAAGATATCCTAAAAGCAGTCGGCTGGTTCCTGCGACTCTTCGGTATTGAATCAGGACTTTAAGTATGAATGAAGAAAGACTTTATGATTACAGTAAGGGCCTAAATGCTCCTTATTGGATCCAAGAAATTAAGACAAAAAAGGGCACTCGACTATGGTACTTTGCAACACCTATGCAGTTGTCCTTTTTCATTGTTTTTATCATCGTCTTTGTGGTCATGTTACTCTTTGGAGGATTTATCTTTGTGCCACTCGCAAAAATCACTCACTCAATTTCTCTCTTGCTCTATTGGTATCTCCCTTACAAATTGGCTAAGTTCTATACCGAATACGAGCCTCACGGTAAGAAGATGCACGTCTTTATTGGAGATTACCTGATTTACTTTTGGGACTTTAAGATCAATAAAAAAGCTATCTACCATGAAGATAGGATAGAGCCTGTAGAAGAAATTGTCTTTGAAAAAACAAATCTATAGAAAAGGAGGACCTATGAGTATTACTTTAACTTATCCAATTAGGGAAACACATGAAAACCTAGCTCTCAAAAAAGATCAAACCGTCGTTGCTTATTATCGTATTCCCAACACTCCCATCACGATTACGGATGATGAGAAAAAGGGTAAACACAAAATCACTGTTGCTCAAATGATGAAGAAGCTCCAGAAAAACAAGTTCTTTGAAATATCTCTGATCCCTAAAGACTATCTTTTAGAAGAGAAAATGCGGGACTTTTCAGATGCTTTAGCAGATGATAGTCGTGAACTAGGAGAAGAACTGCTTCTTTACACGGTGGATCGTCTAACGGATGAAATGGAAATCCCCTATCAATTTGATTGGGTCGTGGGCGTGACCTTACGCAAACAAAATCATGGAGCTACCGTCAAAGATCTGGCCTATGAGAGCTTTAATGAGTTCACTGAAAAAATAGCCAAGGGCCTGGGCTATGAATATGAATTAAGTCCCACCTGGTATGAAGACTATAAAAGTGATGAATTTACTATTTTTCAAGCCTTCTCCGTCCTTCGGGCAAAACGGTTATCCAATGAAGAACTCTTTTATTACCAGCGGATGCAATACCTCCGCTATATCCCTCACTACAAGAAAGAGGTACTGGCCAATCGTGCTCAATTCAATATCACGGATACCTTGATCAAAGTTCAAAAAGGTGGCTTCCTCAAGCTAGAAAGCCCTTATGGATCTTCCTTTGTGACGATTCTTCCTGTAGGTAAATTTCCTGTTCAATTCAACGGTTTTCACCTGGGCGAATTTATCCAACGTTTGAACTTTCCTGTTGAGCTACGAATCAAAGCAGAATTCATTGATACTGGTAAAATCAAGGGTCGAATGGGACGTTCGAATACACGTTACAGAAACATTATGGAAGAGGCAGAAAATACCGATACTGTCCAACAAGACGAGATCATCATGGGCTCTATCTCTCTAAAGGACTTAATGAAGAAAGTCGGAAATAAAGAAGATATCATCGAATATGGAGCCTATCTGATCGTCTCTGCTTCTAGTGTGAACCAACTCCGTCAAAGACGACAAGTGGTCTTAAACTATTTTGATGATATGGGCGTTGAAATCAGTGAGGCCTCTCAAGACGGTCCGTATCTCTTTCAAGCTCTGCTTTATGGAGAAAATCTCCAAAAGAAAACTCGCACCTGGACACATATGGTCACAGCTCGTGGATTTTCAGAACTCATGCCCTTCACCAATACCTCTTCTGGAAACCGTATCGGTTGGTATATAGGTCGAGTAGATAACTGGACAGGCCGTTGGGACAATATTGCAAAAGCCATTGATTCCTCAAAGAACATTGTACTTTACAATGCGACAGTCGGAAATAAAGAAGATATCGCTGGAAAGATCACCAAGAACCCACACATCATTATTACGGGGGCAACAGGTCAAGGAAAATCCTTCCTTGCTCAGATCATCTTTTTAAGTGTAGCTTTACAGAATGTCAAAACCCTTTACATTGATCCTAAACGAGAACTCAGAAATCACTACCAAGAAGTGATTAACTCACCTGAATTCGCACGTCTCTATCCTGAACGAAAGAGACAGATTGAGAACTTTAATTTTGTGACACTGGATAGCTCGCTTCCATCAAACCACGGAGTCTTAGATCCTATTGTTGTTCTAGATAAAGAACAAGCTGTAGAGGTCGCAAAAAACATGCTTGAGTTTTTACTACAAGCTGTAGATGATGTCACGATGGATCAAAAAACAGCTATCACAGAAGCTATTAATGCGATTGTGGAGAAACGAGTCGCTGGTGAGAAGGTCGGATTTAAACACGTCCTAAAAGTTCTGAGAGACTCTGCTTCCTCTGAAATTGCTTCGGTTGGTCGTTATCTGACTTCAATTGTCACAAACTCTATCTTAGAACTAGCCTTTTCAGATGGAACCACTCAAGGACTTAACTACGAGTCACGAGTGACCATCCTAGAGGTCAATAACCTCAAACTACCAAAAGACGATTCCACAAAAATTTCAGATCATGAACGCAATTCTATTGCCCTCATGTTTGCGCTTGGTGCCTTCTGTACCCACTTTGGAGAACGAAATGAAAATGAAGATACCATTGAGTTCTTTGATGAAGCATGGATTCTTATGAAGTCCGCAGAAGGAAAAGCCGTTATCAAAAATATGCGTCGGATTGGACGCTCCAAAAACAATACCTTGGCATTGATTACTCAATCTGTACATGATGCAGAAAATGACGATGATACAACGGGATTTGGGACTATCTTTGCTTTCTATGAAAAGTCTGAACGAGAAGATATCCTAAAACACGTTAATCTTGAAGTCACTGAAAGCAATCTCGAATGGATTGATAATATGATCTCTGGTCAATGCCTATACTATGACGTCTATGGCAATCTCAATATGATTTCCGTACACAACATCTTTGAAGATATTGATATGCTTCTAAAACCTATGAAAGCTACGGTATCATCAAGCCTTGAAAATAAATACGCTAGTTAGGAGGTGAACCCATGCAAGAAGCTTTTGACAAACTAAGAGGAGTCGATATCTTCTCTCTCAAGTCCTATATGGAGCCTACTGGGTTCGCTTCCTTTAACGGGGCTTGGGTTCTGATTAATGAGCTTTTCGTCAACTTCTTCTTTTTCATTCTAAATGCAGTGGTAGGCTTCTTTTCTTTGCTGATTCGAATTCTTGAAAAGATTGATCTCTACTCCAACTACAAGAACTATGTCTTTAATGGAGCGATGAATATCTGGAAAGGATTTATCGGCTCAAGTTCCGGTGGAGTCGCAAAACAATCACTCGTTTCAATGTTGCTTCTAATCCTAGCTTTCTATCTCTTTTACCAGTTTTTCTTTTCGAAAGGAGCTTTTTCAAGAACACTCCTTCATGTCTTTCTAGTTCTCATCCTTGGTTTTGGTTATTTTGGAACAATTGCTGGAACATCAGGTGGTCTGTATCTACTAGATACCATTAACCATGTCTCTCAAGATGTCACTAAAAACATCACGAATATCAAGGTAGAATATGGCAATAATAAATCCATTAAAATTGGCGATTCCATGGCAGATAGCTATATTGCAGAAACCTCTTATAAAGCCTATGTTTTTGTCAATACAGGTCAAGAAAACGGGAAATATAAGAACAGCCAAGATGGGAAACAAGAAATTTTTGATGATAGTAAGGTACTAGGAACAGGCGATAAGAATGGAAACTTTAAAGCAGTTAAATCGAAAGATCGCAATAAATATCTGGATGAACTAGGAAACGGAGCCAATGATGATGGTGAAAAGAACCGTTGGGTTTCAGCTATGCCTGACTTCATCTTTACTCGCATGTTTTATGTCATCTTCAAAATCTGTGAAGCCTTCGTATTAGCGATACCGGTTATTTTGATTCAGATGTTAAACGTCATCGCGCAAACACTCGTCCTGATGATGATCCTGCTCTTTCCGATTGTGCTATTGATGTCTTTCGTACCAAGAATGCAGGATCTGATTTTTGGAGTCTTGAAAGTCATGTTTGGCGGGCTACTTTTCCCAGCTATCACGAGTCTATTGACTTTATTAGTCTTCTACATTGAAAAAATGATTGAAAATATTGTCATTACAGGTTTTGATAGTATTCTTAAAACTCTTCCATCCTTGATCATCTTCGGCCTTGTCTTTAAACTACTCATCTCAGTTGTCTCAAAAGGACTCGTATATTTCCTTCTATGGAAATACAAAGCTGAGCTGATTCAATTCATTCTTGGATCTAAAGCACGAATGGTGGCAAGTGACATTGGAAATAAAGTTGAAAAAGGAGTCACAAAGACCAGAGAGGTGGCTTCACAAGTACCATCTAGAAGCCTTTCATCTGCTCAACACCTTGGAAACTTTGCCTTAGCAGGTGCTGGTTTGGGAGCTGGGATGATGATGAATGCCAAGAGTCACTTTCAAAATGTTGGTTCTTTCTTTACTAATAAGGAATCAGAGCACCAACCCGATGAAGTGCTCCCAGCTGAAACACTTGAGACGCCAACAAGTCCAGATACTCCAGAACCAAACATTCCAAAAACAAAGGCAATGCTAGAAGGGGTTAAACCAGTTGAAGAAAAAACACCAACTCCTTCAATGGAATCTCCAATCACGGTGGAGCCAACACCAAGTTCAGACGAGGAATTCCAAACGCTTAAAGAAGAATGGATTTCTCCATTTAAACAACTCCGCATTAATAGTATTGAGCGCAAATTAGAGGGATATAAAGATCCTCAAGCTATGTACAAAGCTCAAGGATCCAATGCTTTCACTCGTGCTTATAGAAAAACCATGACACGAGATGATAAATTGAGAGCCAATATTGAACGAAGAGACCGATTAACAGAACGCTTAAAACAACTCAGAGGAGAATGATATGAATACCAAAATACGCTCAAGAACTTCTTTTCCAAGAGTTCTTGAAGAAACTCTTTATCAAGCCTACCAAGAAGGAAAACGCTCAGTCGATTTCCTTCTTTTATTTCCAGTCACAGAACAAGAGCGAGACCAAATCATCCTACAGGTTAAGTCCTATTCAGTCGTTTTAGATGCAAAATGGCGTTTTGGGACTGTCCTGTTCACTGCTTATATAAGACATTAACTAGAAAGGAGATTCGATGAAAAAACTAAAATGGTTTCTATTAGCCGGTCTCATTCCTCTCTTTCTACCGGTCCTCATTATCATTATCCTTATGGGGGCTGTCGGAGGTGGTGGAACGAATGGCTCACCCCAATCCCAAAATGGAGTGACTTATGCGGATCACTGGTCAGATGGAGATCCCTATACTCACAACCTACTGGTTCATCGCTTCGGTATTACAGCAGAGCAATTAGATGGCTTTTTAGATACGTTAGGAATCTCCTATGATAAGAACCGAATTAATGGAAAAAAGCTCCTCGAATGGGAAGCTAAATCTAATCTTGATGTCCGTGGAATCGTTGCGATCGCACTAAATGAAAGTTCCCTTGGAACTGCTGGGGTAGCCACTAATCCTGGTGCCAATATGTTTGGTTTTGGGGCCTATGATTCCAATCCAGAATATGCCAATAACTTTAATGACGAGGTTGCTGTTGTCGGACTAACCCAACAAACTATCATTGGAAATAAAAACCAAACCTTTAAAATACAAGATGATAAAGCTAAAAAGTTTGCGAATGGAACACTCAATCCAGCAACTGATGGTGGAGTCTATTTCACAGATACTACTGGATCAGGAAAAAGACGTGCTGAAACCATGCAAAAACTGGATGCATTCATTGATGAACATGGAGGAACACCAAAAGCTCCTGAACAAACTACAGGAAAAACTAGAGATGGTGGAGGAGTAACTTCAAATGATATACCTGTAGGTTATAGTTTGACAACAGCTATTGATACCACAGGATATATCACTAGTACCTATCCTTGGGGACAATGTACCTGGTATGTCTTCAACCGTGGAAAACAAGTCGGAGTCAACTTTGATCCATTTATGGGAAATGGTGGACAATGGATGAATAAGCCAGGTTTCACAACAACCCATACACCAACAGAACACTCTGCACTATCATTTAGCCCTGGCCAAGCTGGAGCTGATCCAATATACGGACATGTTTCATTTGTGGAACAGGTCAAATCAGATGGTTCAATTCTCGTCTCAGAGTGTAATGTGAAAGGATTAGGGATCATTAGTTACCGTACTTTTGACGCAGAAACTGCCAAACAATTTACCTATGTAATAGGACATTAGAAAGGAATAGATATAGATGATTCAAGTTGTAGATAAAAATGATTTAATGGAATTGATTGGATATTCTGAAACACAAGCTAGTAAATTAATACGAAAGGCTAAAAGCCAGCTTGTACAAGAAGGATTTGAATGGTATAAGAATAAACGTATTGGACGTGTACCGATTATTACAGTTGAATCCATTCTTGGTTTTCAAATACAATTAAAAAATGATATAATTGAGGAGAACCTTCAAAGCGCTGTCATGACTGAAGGAGAAAAATAGCATGGCGGTAATAAAACAGGACGATGGACTGTGGCTAGTTGATATTAGTGATGGTAAAAGTTCCTTAACTGGCAAACGTATACGACACCGCAAATCTAATTTTTTAACAAAAAAAGAAGCAGAGGAATATGAGGCTTATTACCGTATCCATAAGTTAAATCAGATACAGAATACAAAAAAACTCACCATTTCCTCTCTTTATGTAATGTTAAAAGAAGAAGATGAGCTTCGTGGAAATAAAAGAGGTACAATAGATACTCAGAACTCATACTATACCCAATATGTATCGCGATTCTTTGAAAATGCTGATATGTCTTCAGTTACCATTCAAGATGTAAAAAAATATCGAGATTGGTTAATTGAACAGCCTAGTGTAAAAGGTGGCACACTTACACCAACGCATATTAACCAACAAATGATTTTTGTTCATAAGTTGTTTGATATTGCTATTTCGAAAGGATTTAGACAAGATAATCCATGTGATGCTATTCGGAAACTTCCAGAAAAGCATAAAGAAATGTCTTATTATACTCCTGAACAATTCAAGGAGTTTGAATCTTATTTTGAAGAAAGTGAGTATCCTTTTAAACTTCTGTATCGTGTACTCATGTTTACGGGAATTCGTATGGGGGAGGCACTTGCCTTAACCTGGAGAGATGTTTTTCTTGACGAGGGATATATTAAAATCCGTAAGTCAGCCTATTATCGCAATGGAAAAACACATATTGGATCTGTAAAGACAACTCAATCAAATAGAGCAATCTACATCCATAAAGCTTTTGTGGATGAGTTGAAAAACTGGAAGTCAGTACAAAGTAAGAGGCTGTCTAAGCTAACTGATTCAACAGATGATTTGCAGATTTTCCAATTTTCAGGGGAACCTATGACTGCTCCAAATGTCTCTAACTTTAGAGCAGCATTCAAGAAAAGATTGCCAGAAGATTTCAAATTGATCCGAAACCATGATTTTAGGCATTCGCATGTAGCCTTTTTGATAAATCAGGGATTGAGGAGAGGAGAAGGAAAGGATTATATCTTTTTCACACTGATGAAACGACTAGGACATAGTTCTATCAATACAACAATAAATATCTACTCACATTTGTTCCCATCACAACAAAAAGAGGTCGCTAACGCATTTGACGATTTTTAGAAAAATGGGCAGAAGTGGGCAGTGAAAATTAAGCAATAGGGTCTAAACCCTTGATACGAAAGGAATCTAGAAAACATTATGATGAATATGCAAAATATGATGAAGCAAGCTCAAAAATTGCAAAAGCAAATGGAGCAAAGCCAAGCGGAGCTAGCTGCAACTCAATTTGTCGGAAAATCTGCTCAAGATTTGGTTGTCGCGACTCTTACAGGTGATAAGAAGGTCGTCTCCATTGATTTCAATGTTGCAGTGGTCGATCCTGAAGATACAGAAACTCTTTCTGATATGACGGTTCAAGCCATCAATGCTGCCATTGAAGAAATTGATGCTGCAACCAAGAAAAAACTCGGTGCTTTCGCAGGGAAATTACCATTTTAAGCAAAGAAAGTTTCATCAACTCAAAAGAGGCTGGGACAAAAGTCCTAGCCTCTTAATTGTTTTTGGATTGTCGAGCAAGACGCAGTGGTTGAGTAGGTGGGACGACGAAATCGAATTCTAACGAATGACCGATTTCTGTCCCACTCTCTCTTTTTATTCATCAAAAAATCCGGATAAGTCCAAGCCTCCAAAGGGGTTGATGGAGAAGTTCTCTTGCTCTTCAAGGAGGGTACGGCCTTGATCAAATTCGAGGAATTGTTGGTAGACAAGAGCTGTCATGCGGGCGTCTTCTAAGCTATCGTGTAATTTTCCTGCAACTCCTAGAAATGCTGCAACGGTGTGGAGTTGGAGATTTTTAATGCCATGAAGGTCAGATGGACGACGTTCGAAGGCTTCGTCAAAGACATCGACAGCGTATTGCTCTTCTAAATCCAAGCCATTTTCAAGTAGGATGGGAAGGTCGCTCTTTTTGGCATTGTATCCAATCAAGGGGCGGTCTCCAACGAAGGCCTTGAATTCGCCGAGGACCTGCTCTAGTTGAGGGGCGTTTTGGATCTTATCCTGAGTAATGCCGGTCAGGCCGTTAATAAAGCTTTTTAGAGGCTTATCGGTGTAAACGTAGGAGTCGTAGTGGTCGACTTCTTTACCGTCCGTGAAACGCACGGCAGATACCTGGATGATCTGATAGGCACCTTCGTATTGGTTAAATTCGAGATCGAAGGCGATATAATCTTCTAATGCTTTCATGGAAAATCTCCTGTGGTAGAAAAGAAAAGGGACTGGTAGGATCCAGCCCCAGATTATCGACGGAAAACGCGTGCCCAGAAACCTTTGCTTTCTTGCTCTTGCACTTTTTCATTGGCTTGTTCGAGTTCAAGTTTCAAGGTATCGCGGTCGTTCATTGCTTGTAAAGTCAATTGTTGTTGTTGGTCCAATTGCTTGTCTTTTTCAGCAATTTGAACGTCTTTCACGCGCAACTGTTCATCTTTCTTAGCGAGTTGCTCGTCTTTGGCCTTGAGTTGCTCGTAGAGACGGACGATTTCAGCATTTTTTTCATCCACCAAAATTTCCATCAATTCTCGTTGCTTCACATCATCGCTGACTGGCTCATCTTCAAAAATAGTTTTTTTGTAGATTTCTTCGAGCTTGATCAAGCCACTACGGGTTACAACGGTAACCCCTTTTTCGTTTTTTTGGGTATCTTCTGGAGCCAGCGCCTTGACACGGTTATTGACCGCCTGGCGGCTGACTCCTAAAATTTCAGCAATTTCGCTGACAGTTTTTTCAATCGCCATAACTTCCTCTAATATCTTTTTCTATGAAATACTCTATTAGATAGTAACATAAGTAGGCTAAGCTGTCAAATGAAGCAAAGAAAGGCTAAGCCTTGATACCACGATTAGTGGGCCTCTGTCATTTCAGGAAGATGGAGGCTTGATTGTGCTAAGTCAATGGTGAGTTGGTAATCGGTTTGATCACGCACAGTGATTTCAAAGTCCGTCGTGTAGAGGACCAAGCGAAGGGTTGCGCCTTTTTCGAGCTTGTAGATGGTTGGTTGGAGTTCAAAGTCAAATTCCATCCACTCGCCTGGCGTTACGGCCTCAACTTCTAAGAGGTCATGCCGGTTTTGGAGGTTGAGATAACCTTTAGAAATGACTCGTTGGCCAGCTTCTTTGAAAGGCAACTCAGTCAAATTGTCTAGCATATGGTAGCGACCGTTATCCAGCGTACGGACCGACAAGACAGCAGGATAGGGTTGGAGGTATTTCTTGCTTCCAAGCTCTAAGAGTTGGGCTGAAAGCAGGCCTTTATTGGTGCTGGAGTAAAGTCGCAGGTGAAGGCGAGCTTTCCCGTTGAGGTGTAGGTCTTCTTCGATTGGAAGATCAATGGTCACCTGTTGCGCCTTATCCTGGTAGAGGTCCGTTAAGAAGGTCGGATAAGCCTTGCCATAGCGCTCGTAATCTTTTGTCTCGTAGCGGTTTTGGATGACTTTTTCGTCGTCTCCCAGGGAGAAGGTCCGCTGACTTGTTTGATTGCCAAAATCATCCAAGGAAGTCCAACTTTGTTCTCCTGTATTGTCCTGCCAGATGACAGTAGGCAATTCATAGCTTGAATCGTAGCCTAGCAATTTTTTAGAGAGGAGGGCGTTCATGCTTTCGCGGAAGTCAATGGATTGCCAGTTGTTGAGATAGACATGGGCACCATTGTGATAGAAGAGGTGTTTCTTGATGCTTGTTGGAAGAGCCTGGAACATATTAAAGACGTGAAGAGGTTTCACGTTCCAGTCTTGCGAACCATGAGTGAAGACCACCTCAGCCTTCACCTGATCAGCATGTAAGAGATAATTGCGGTCGTGCCAGAATTGATTGTAGTCTCCAGAAGCGCGGTCCAGCTCTTTTTTCACGATGTCTAGATCGGCTTGGTGGGCTGCATTATGGTGCAAATAGTCTCCACCTAGAAGGTTGCGCGAGTAGGTCAATTCGGCAAGGGAATCGAAATCTTCACCTGGATAGCCACCAGGACTTGTCACGAGGCCGTTTTCGCGGTAGTAGTTGTACCAAGAAGAGATCCCAGCCTCTGCAATGATGACTTCAAGACCGTCCACACCTGTGGTCGCAAGGCCGTTAGACATGGTTCCAAGGTAAGAGATCCCGGTGGTTGCGACCTTTCCATTAGACCAATCAGCTTTGACTTGGCGTTTGCGTGTGTGATCTGTAAAGGCCCGGCAACGGCCATTGAGCCAGTCGATAACGTTCTTGTAGGCTTCGATTTGTTGGTAATTTCCATTGGTCATCAAGCCTTGCGAATCTTTTGTCCCCACTCCAGATACGTAGAGATTAGCGTAGCCGCGTGGAAGGAGGTAGTCGTTGAGGGTATAGCTGGAATTGATATGGGTGAGAGTTTCTTCAGCTTCATCGACTAGCTCAGCTGAACCGACAGGATCCACCAATTCTAATTGAGGTACTTCTACTTGAATGGTATGAGGTTCTTTGACCTCGAGGTCGACATTCATATTGTAGAGGGCCTTGTCGCTGGCCTTATCGTTGGTCCCTTGGTGATAAGGACTTGCGGTCATAACAGCTGGAATCTTGCCTTCATAGCGAGGACGGATAATGCTGACCTTGACCAAGTCTGGCAGGCCATCTTGGTCGGTATCGACCCGACTTTCCACATAGACGACCTCGCGGATGGCATCATGGCTCGTAAAGGTTGCGAGGCTCTTGCCATTAAAATAGTGATACTGGTTGGTCTCAGGAATCAAACCATCGCTGACCAACTGATCGATGAGTAAATTCCCTTTGACTGTTCGAGTATTGAGGAGGTGATAGAGGTTTTCAACCAAGTTTCCATACTCAATCGGAAATTGGACTTCTTTCAAGAAGCTATCCGTATCTTCAAAATCAATAAAATAGTGGAAACCGAGCAACTGGAGAGCTACTGTGTAAAAAATCTCCGGCGACCATTCGCGGTCTGATTGGAAATAGCTCAGGAGATCTGTTTCAGCATCCGCCACTAGGTTAGAGAGGGGATAATCTGTATTTTTGTAGGTGAAATAAACCTTGCGAACAAACCATTCAAACAGTTCTTTCTCTGTAAGATGAAGGGGAAGGTCAAACCCAATTTCTTTTAGTTCCTTAAGAATGTCTTTTTGGTCAACAGATAGATAGCTATATTGATTGTATTTCATAGGCTGCTCCTTTTATCAGTTTCTTTGTTCTTTACTTCTTATATTATACTTGATAAAATGGTTTTTGTCTAAAGACCTTTCGTCTATAAGGAGAAGGAATATTGAAAAAAATATCTTTTGAAGAAGTTGCAAGAAGACGGACCTTATTGTTTGGGGTTCTTGCTGTCATTTTTGGGATCCTCATTTTTCGAAATGGTGTTGGCTTCACCAAATTTTCCTTGGATCTATTAGCCATTTACTTTTTAGTTGATGGACTAGGAAGCTTTCTTCTTCGCTTGATGTTGCGTCGCAAGTCTATTTCCTATAGCCACTCTATTTGGTTTATTTTTCTTTCACTTGCTTTAAGCTGGTTGAATCGACTGAGTAGTCTGCCCGTAAACTTAGTTGTGATTTGTTTAGGGGCATATCAGTTGGGGACTGCCATTGTCTATGGGATCACATTTTGGCTTTATAAGGCCAATCGGGTAAAAGGAGGCTGGCTCTATTTATGGGATGCGCTTTTAAACGGGGGGATTGGTCTAGCAAGCGTCTTGGAACCTGGTTCAGATGGGCACTTCCAATTTATCCTCTTGGGGGCTTATCTGGTCTTGTTGGGGATTTCTAATATTCGAGATGGTATTTTATTTGACAAAGACCAACAAGGCCAAGAGTTAAAACGTCGCTTTCGTATTAGCCTACCGGTTATCTTTGCAGCCTTTATCCCTGCTAAGGAATTAAAACGGTTTAACCAGTTTCTTCAAAAAGGGAGCTCGACGGGTCAAGGTGGCCCTTATCGATTGGTGAAAAAAGAAGAAGAGGCAAGGGAATTAGAAATTTTGGTTCATACTTCTGACAGCAACTTATTTGGAGCGATTGGGCATGTAGATATTTGTTATCAGGGGAAGGTCATTTCTTACGGAAGTTACGATCCCTTTTCAGAGCGTCTATTTGGGACGATTGGGGATGGCGTACTGTTTAAAGTGGATAAGGAAGCATACATCGAACTATGTAAAAAAGAGAGTCAAAAGACGCTGTTTGGCTACAGCCTATCCCTTACCGAAGAAGAGAATCAGGCAGTAGAGAAGCGTCTAGCTGAAATTGATCAGTTGTTAGAACCTTGGGATCCACCTAGGAGGTTACTGGAAGACGGTCAGCCGACCTACGCTTACAAATTGAAATATGATTTAGGGGCTGAATTATATAAATTTACTTCTTCGCGTTTTAAATCTTACTTTATTCTGTCTACGAATTGCTGCCTGTTAGCAGATTCCATTGTGGGACAGGCGGGAACGGCTGTATTAGATGTGCGTGGAGTGATTGCACCAGGGACCTATCAGGATTACTTAGAATACGAATTTGAAGCTCCAAACGGGCGGGTCTATACACGAACAGTATACTAAAAAAAGAAAGACGGATTTTTATTTTTGAAAAATCTGTCTTTTTTGCACAAGATTTCTTGTAAAAAGCCAGAAAATCTTTTACAATAAAAAGTGCTTGGAGGAAAGTATGACAGCAAATCAGATCGTAAGAGTGATCCCAGTCTTGAAAGTGAATAACCGAAATGTCAATCAACGCTTTTATGAAGAGACATTGGGAATGAAAGTATTAGTGGAAGAAGGAGCTCTCCTATCTTTAGGGGATGCCTCAAAAGTAGAGAAAATTGTCTTAGAAGAGTCACCGAGTATGCGTTCGCGTAAGGTCGAAGGTCCAAAGAAATTGGGTCGCATTGTGGTGAAAGTGGCACAAGCTCAAGAAATTGATTATTTGTTGGCCCGCCAGCCAGAAACAAGCGCCCTTTACCAAGGTGCTAATGGTCGCGCCTTTGAAGTTGTGTCTCCCCAAGGAGATACCATTTTCGTGCATGCGGAAGAAAATCTTGAAAACCTAGAACCGTTGGAGAAAGCGCCTCTTGTAGAAGCTCCCGAAGATTTCAAAGGTTTGACGAACTTTGATGTGGACTTTCTTGGGGTCAACGTGGCTGATCTTGCTGAGTCTGAGAAGTTCTATAGCAACTTGCCCGCTCTTGCCCGCTTTATCCATTTGCAGGCAGCCCAAGGAGAAGATCTCCAGGTGGAGAACAAGGTGACTTGGGATTTGAGTATGATTAAGGTCGAATTGGCTCCTTTTGATGTGGAAGTTCTGAAAGAAAGCTTGGGAGAAGCTGTTGATTTTGTGCACCGTAAGGGAACTTTCTTGATTGCCAAGGATCCAAGCCAGATCGAACTCTGGTTTGAAGCCAATCAAGATCAGGTCCATATTTCTTATGAAGAATAAGAATGGAGTGATGAGCGTGAATGCAATCATCGAAAAAATTACCGAACAAAT
Source organism: Streptococcus sp. SP8 (assembly GCF_030440045.1). Lineage (NCBI taxonomy): Bacteria > Bacillati > Bacillota > Bacilli > Lactobacillales > Streptococcaceae > Streptococcus > Streptococcus sp. SP8. Next base: position 58,131 of record NZ_JAQFJL010000009.1, read on the forward strand.
CCAAGAAGGCATCTATCCAGGTGCCTCTCTTGCGCTTTACCGCAATGGTCAGTGGAGTGAGCACTATCTAGGACTTGCGGACCCTGAAAAAGGAGAGCCAGTAGTGGCTGACCTGGTCTATGATTTGGCCAGTGTCAGTAAGGTCGTCGGAGTCGCTACCATCTGTGCCTTTTTGTATGCGAAAGGGGAGCTTCCGCTCGATCGCCCCTTTAAAGAGCTTTACCCGCGTTTTGCTCATGAGAAGACAACCATCCGGGAACTCTTGACCCATACGTCAGGACTTGATCCTTTTATCCCCAACCGGGATCAATTGGATGCGAGACAGTTGAAAACAGCCCTTGAAAATTTGCAGTTAAAAGAAGACAAGAGTTTTCATTACACCGACGTCAATTTTCTTTTACTGGGCTTTTGGTTAGAAGACAGGTTTCACCAGACCTTGGATCGTTTATTTGAAGAGCTGATCTTTACACCTTGGAAGATGACGGAGACACGGTTTGGACCGGTCGAAAAGGCGGTGCCAACGGTCCGTGGCCTTGCTTCTGGAAGTGTTCATGATCCCAAAGCGAGAGTATTGGGCTGTCATGCGGGAAGTGCTGGTCTTTTTTCAACTGTTGCTGATCTAGAGCGCTTCTTAGAGCATTATCTGAAGGATGATTTTGCGCGTGACTTGTCTCAGAATTTTGCGCGTGAAGAGGGCAAGACCCGCGCTCTTGGATGGAATCTAGAGGGGGACTGGTTGGATCATACGGGCTATACAGGAACCTTCATCATGTACAATCGAAAGAGGCAGGAAGCTGTGATCTTTTTGTCCAACCGGATCTATGAGAAGGACGAACGGGCCCAATGGATCCTGGACCGCAACTATTTGATGGACTTGATCAAACAAGAATTTGAGAAATAGAAATGGAAGGCTAGGATGATGGATCCTGGCCTTTTGCTATCTGTCAGATAGAACTCAACTCCGTCTTAGGTTGGATTTCCTTCAAAAGCATCGCTTTTTTGGCTGATTTATATTAAAATAGTAATGACCTTAATAGAGCGAGATGAATATGAAGAAAGAGATAGGCGTCGGAAGGGCGCATAGTAAAATTATCTTAATTGGAGAGCATGCGGTGGTCTATGGTTATCCGGCTATTGCGCTGCCACTCCATCATATAGAAGTGATCTGCCAGATCGTCCCGGCAGATCGTCCATGGATTTTGTTTGAAGATGATACCTTGTCCATGGCGGTTTTTGCGTCTCTTGAGCACCTCGGGATTCGCGAGGCCCGGATTCGCTGTCGCATTCAGTCCATGGTACCGGAAAAACGTGGGATGGGATCGTCTGCGGCGGTGAGTATCGCCGCTATTCGTGCCGTTTTTGACTATTATCAGAAAGAGCTGGATGATGAGACCTTAGAAATCCTGGTCAATCGAGCAGAAACCATTGCCCATATGAATCCAAGCGGGCTCGATGCCAAGACTTGTTTGAGTGATCAAGCCATTAAATTCATCCGGAATGTCGGCTTTTACCCGCTGGAGCTGGGGATAAAAGCGAGCTTGGTGATTGCGGATACGGGGATTCACGGCAATACACGTGAGGCGATTCAAAAGGTTGAAGCCAAGGGGCAGGAAGTTTTGCCCCATTTCCATGAGATTGGTCAGTTGACCCAGCAGGTGGAAGAGGCTCTGAAAATGAATGATCTAACGAGCCTAGGACAGGCTCTGACTACTTGCCATGAGCACTTGAGAGCCGTCGGTGTCAGCTGTGTTGAAGCAGACCACCTGGTTGCCGTTGCCCTTGAGAATGGGGCCTTAGGCGCTAAAATGAGCGGAGGCGGTCTTGGTGGCTGTGTGATTGCCCTCGTCAAGGATTCTCGTGAAGCAGCAACCATTGCCCATGCATTAGAAAAAGAAGGAGCGCACCATACATGGATCGAAAACCTGTAAAGGCTAAGTCCTATGCCAATATCGCGATTATCAAATACTGGGGAAAAGAAGATGCCAAACAAATGGTCCCTTCGACCAGTTCGATTTCGTTAACCTTAGAGAATATGTATACAGAGACAAGGCTATCACCCTTGCCAGCAGATGCGACTGCGCATGAGTTTTACATCGATGGGGAATTCCAAAATCCAGCTGAGCAAGCTAAAATTGGAGCTGTGATTGATGGCTTGAAGCCATCAGATGAAGCAGGATTTGTTCGGGTGGATACCAGCAACAACATGCCAACCGCAGCAGGCTTGTCCTCTAGCTCGAGCGGCCTCTCTGCTCTCGTCAAGGCTTGCAATCGGTATTATGATTTGGGCTTGAGCCAGGAGGAATTAGCTCAAAAAGCCAAGTTTGCTTCGGGTTCCTCTTCACGGTCTTTCTTTGGTCCCTTAGCAGCCTGGGACAAAGAAAGTGGAGAAATTTATAAGGTTAAAACAGACCTGAAACTGGCTATGATCATGCTGGTTCTCAATGACAAGCAAAAGCCCGTTTCCAGCCGGGAAGGGATGAAACGCTGCATGGAGACTTCGACTAATTTCAAAGAATGGATCGAAGAGTCTCGACAAGATTATAAGGACATGCTGGACTATCTAGCTGGCAATGATTTTGAACAGGTCGGTCAGTTGACAGAGCGCAATGCCCTTGCTATGCATGCGACGACTAGAACAGCCACTCCAGCCTTTAGCTACTTGACAGAAGAAAGCCACAAAGCTATGGACTTTGTCCGTGAGCTTCGCGCTACAGGCCATGCTTGTTACTTTACCATGGATGCAGGGCCAAATGTTAAGGTTCTCTGTTTAGAAGAAGACTTGGATCAGCTGGTGCCTTTATTTGACGCCCGCTATCGGACCATCATATCTAAGACAAAGGACCCTCAAGATGAAGACTAAGTATCAGGTACAGACTGGAGGCAAGCTCTATTTAGCTGGAGAATACGCGGTGCTAACGCCTGGTTATGGAGCTGTGATTCAGTTTATCCCTATTTATCTGTCAGCTACCATCCAAGAATCTAGAAGCTATCAGCTAGCCTCAGATCTCTTTGGTTACCAGGTGGATTTGACCCCAAATAAGGACTACACCTTGATTCAAGAGACCATTCAGCTCATGGAAGAGTGGCTGAAAGATCAGGGAATAGCCCCTAAACCTTTTGATCTTCACCTTAGGGGAACATTGGGCGAAGAGGGGAAAAAGTATGGGATTGGTTCCAGCGGAAGTGTGGTCTTGCTCGTGATCAAGGCCATGGCCGCTCTGTATGAATTAGACCTACATCCGGACCTGCTCTTTCGACTAGCAGCAGTGGTCTTGGTGCAAAGAGGGGACAATGGTTCCATGGGCGATTTGGCTTGTATCGCCTTCGAGGACTTGATTTATTACCAATCCTTTGATCGGGCTTGGTTGCATGAAGTCTTGACTTCTCAGCCTCTTTCACAAGTTTTAGACCTGGATTGGGACTACCAGATCCGCTCGATCCAGCCAGCCATCGCTTATGATTTTCTGGTCGGTTGGACCAAGGAACCAGCGATTTCAAGTGATTTGATCCGCCAGGTCAAGGGGGCGATTAATGAAGTCTTTCTCAAAGAAAGTCAGAGCGCAGTGAAAAATCTTGAAAAAGGCCTCCGTGAAGGGAACCAAAAAGAAATTGAGACCAGTATCAAACGCGCCGATCAGAACCTAAAGTCTTTGAACCCTTTGATCTATACCCCAGCTTTAAAAGAGCTACAAGAAGCGACAGAGGGCCTTTCTACCAGTGCCAAATCCAGTGGTGCTGGAGGAGGCGACTGTGGGATCGCCCTTAGTTTTGACCCAGTTGAGACTCAGATCTTGATAGAGCGCTGGAAGAAAAAGAATATTGAAGTCATTTACCAAGAAAGGATGGGAGATTCGTGAGCGAAAATCGAAAAGACCAGCATATTCGCTATGCTTTGGAGCAAAGCTCCTCCTATAATAGCTTTGATGAGATCGAGCTGATTCACCGATCCCTCCCCCTTGTGGATCTAGCGGAGATTGATCTAACAACTCATTTCGCAGGGCGTGATTGGGAGGTTCCTTTTTATATCAATGCCATGACAGGTGGGAGTGAACGGGCCAAAGAGATCAACCAAAAATTGGCAGCAGTAGCCGAAGCCTGTGGGATTCTCTTTGTGACTGGCTCTTACAGCGCAGGGCTGAAGGATCCGAACGATCAATCGTATGCGGTCCAAAAAGACCATCCTCGTCTTCTTTTAGCGACCAATATTGGCATCGATAAAGAGCCAGAATTGGGCTTGCGAACAGTGGAAGAACTACAACCTCTCTTTCTTCAAGTTCATGTGAATCTGATGCAAGAGTTACTCATGCCAGAAGGGGAGCGGATTTTCCACACTTGGAAAGACCATCTCCAGAGCTATGGGCAGGCCTTTCCTGTGCCGGTAGTCCTGAAAGAAGTCGGCTTTGGTATGGATCCTAAAACAGTTCAGCTGGCACTAGATGCTGGGATAAAAACCGTTGACATTTCTGGCCGTGGTGGCACTAGTTTTGCCTATATTGAGAATCGTCGTGGAGGCAATCGCGCTTATTTGGATGATTGGGGACAATCAACTGCGCAGTGTCTCTTACAGTTACAAGATCAGATAGATCAGGTTGAGATCCTCGCGAGTGGTGGCATCCGTCATCCCCTTGATATGGTGAAGGCCTTGGTCCTTGGAGCGCGTGGTGTAGGGCTTTCACGCGTTTTTCTTGAAATGGTAGAGACCAAGAGCATCGAAGAAGTGATTGCTATTGTCCAAGGATGGAAAGAAGACCTTAGATTACTCCTTTGTGCGCTCGGTTGTCAGAACCTGAAAGAGCTCCGAGAAGTCGACTATCTCCTCTATGGAAAATTGTGGCAAGCTCAGCAACAGAGAAAATGAAGAAAAATCATTTTAGAAACTTTCCTTAGGTGAGTACGGACGTTAGGTGAAATTATCCAGTGGATGATTTCAGCAATCCAGGAAGTTCCATAACTTAGTTTTGAACCTAAGGTTTCAAAACTCCCGAGTGCCTGAAACAAAAATGTTTCAGGCACTTTTCTCACAGCGGAAAGTTTCAGTATTTTTGAATCGATTTAAAAATTGGAATGCATTTCTATTTCTTTGCAGAATCGCTTAACTTATTTTACTTTAAAATAGTTTATCTATATTCTAATGATTGACTTTTTAAAGCCAATCCTTTCTTTTTTGAAAAAGTGTTTCCCCTCAAAAATTCTGATAATTTACGAATCGTTTACGGTTGCTGGAAACGCTTGCAAAACAGGATCGTAAAAGAGTATACTAAATAAGGAAAAACATTTTTAAAAAGGAGTTTAGGATGAAGAAGCACTATTTTCGCTCAGCTGTAGCAGCCTTGCTTCCGCTTTTGTTGATTGCTCAACCTGTTGAGGCTTGTACGGGGTTCATCATTGGGAAGAAACTGACGGCCGACGGCTCGACCTTGGTAGGGCGTACCGAAGATTTAGAGCCCAACCATAATAAAAATTTTGTGGTCAGAGAGCGTGTCTACAATAAAAAAGGAGCCATCTTTGAAGATGCTGCCAACGGTTTTCAATATCCCTTGCCAGAGATTAGCTATAAGTATACAGCGGTCCCAGATGTCACCCCTGATCAGGGGATTTTTGACGAAGCAGGATTCAACGAATATGGGGTTTCCATTTCTGCCACTGTATCTGCTTCAGCAAATGACAAGATCCAAAAAGTGGATCCCTACGTCAAGGATGGCCTTGCAGAATCGGGCTTGACCAGTATCGTTCTCCCAAGTGTGAAAACCGCAAGAGAAGGGGTTGAACTCATTGCTAAAATCGTCGAAGAAAAAGGCGCTGCAGAAGGAAATATTGTGACCATTGCCGATAAAGAAGGCGTCTGGTATATGGAAATCCTATCTGGCCATCAATATGCGGCGATTCTCTTCCCAGAGGATCGGTTTGCGGTCTTTCCAAATACCTTTTTCTTAGGGCATGTAGATCTGTCAGATACCGAACGCACGATTGCCTCAAAAGATCTTGAAAAAGTCGCCAAAGAAGCCAATAGCTATAAGGAAGTGGACGGAAAATTCCACGTTTCTCAATCCTATAATCCGCCTTTGCAAGAAGCAGACCGCTCTCGGGTTTGGTCGGGAATCAAATCGCTAGACCCAAGCTCTCCTGTTAAATATGACGATGCGTCCTTTGACCTTCTTCATACAACCGATCGAAAATTAACCCTTCGCGATGCCATGAATCTCCAACGCAATCGTTTGGAAGGAACCAAATATAAACCACAGGATCAAATGGAGCTGGATGGAAAAGGCATTCCGAAAAAAGGAGAGTTTGATGCGGTTTATAAATACCCCATTTCCAATCCAAATGTCATGGAGGCCCATATTTTCCAACTGAAAGATGAGGTCCCAGCGAGTGCAGGTGGAGGTACCATGTGGCTGTCGATGGGCAGTCCACGAAATGCTCCATACCTACCGTACTATGGCAATATTCTCAACACCTATCAAGCCTACCAAGAATTAGGGGATCATTACAATGATCGCTCTTGGTATTGGACCATTTCAAGAATCAATGACCTTGTGGCCAAGTATCCAGATTTATTCGAAGATGGGGCGATTCGTACTGAAATGGAACGATTGGAGTCTCAGTGGATGGTCGAACAAGATCTGAGTGATCAGGAACAAATCGCTCTTGCTTCTCAGCCTGAAGAAGCTAGTAAGAAGGCAACAGAGGAAAGCTTAGCAAGAGCTGAGAAGACCTTCGAACGCTTGCAAGAAATCAGAAAAGAAGCAGAACAAAAGGTGGCAGATGAACACGGGAAAAGTGCCCTGCAGGATCTAGATGACGAAGAAGATGCTGCTTATGAAGAGAAGATTGATCTCGTTGATTTTGACTATGATTACATTCTAGCAGCAGGCTTGTTCGGGGCAACCCTTCTAGCGATTGTGATCTATCTGATTCGCTCAAAGAAACAAAAGGGAGGAAAACAAGATGACTAAAATTCAAAGAGCCTCTATCTATCTTTTTCTACTGTTTGCAGGAATTGGCTTGGAGTTTGAACTCGGTCATCTTTCTCAACAAGAATTTAGTCAGTCTGCCGGCAGAGATTTGGTCTTAAACTTGTCTGTCTTAGCTGCAATTATTATCCCGCTCTATCTCTTTTCAAAACGATTGGCCAAGCAGTTATCTGTCCCAACTTATGTCTTATGGATTGCCATGTTTGGAGGTGCCTTCGTAGCAGGCTGGTTGAGCTTTTCAGGCAATAGCTTGATTGATATTATGAATAGCCATGTGATCAAGGATGCCACTGTCTTTAACAAGTGGACTGATGCCTTGACGGCCCCATTTTCAGAGGAATTCTTTAAAGCTCTAGTTGCCTTTTGGGTTGTCTTGATGGTTGGCAAGAAAGATCTAAAAACGATTCTAATTGCAGGCTTGGGCTCTGGCTTTGGTTTTCAAATCATTGAGGATTTAGGGTACGTTGCCCGCCAAACCAAAACCAGCCAATTAGCCGCGGTTACTGAGGCCATTAACCGGATATCTGGTGGATTAGCTTCACATGCCCTCTATACAGCTGTTGTATCAGTTGGTGTCTTCCTCTTGTTGTCTCAAGTGACCCAGCAAAAGGAAAAACTCTTTGGGCTCTGGTGTGTTCTCTCGACAGTAGCCAATCACTTCTTATGGAACTCTCCGTTTTATGAAACAGACCATCGGATTAATCTTCTCGTCGGACTGCTCTTTGCCGTCCAAGTAGGGACCTTTATCGAAGTGGTGCTCTATACCAAGAAAAAGCCCGATCTGCCATTTTTAAAACAATAAGAAAATTTTTTCAAACACAAAAGAACTAAGACGTGGGTCTTAGTTCTCAAAGTGAAGATAAAATCATCTTAGAAACTTTCCTTAGGTGAAGACGGACGTCAGCGAACTTCGAAGAAGTTCCATGACTAATTATTGAGCCTAAGGTCTCAATAATTCCGAGTGCTAGAAACAAAAGTGTTTCTAGCACTTTTTTCACGGCGGAAAGTTTCATTATATTCTCGATTCATTTAAAAAATTAGAACTCATTTTTATTTCTTTGCAGAATCACTTGACCTAATTTACTAAAGAATTAGTTTGTCTTAGTTCTTTTATTTTCTCAATTCTTGTAAGAGTGTTTGTGCCTTCTCTAAGTTAAAGGGTTTGTTTTCAAGGAGTTGGCTGACCAATCGGGGAACTTCCTCTTCCTTTGCTCCTGCTAGAAGGGCTAGGGAGCGTGCTTGGAGTTTCATATGTCCTGCTTGAATTCCTGTGGTGACTAGGGCTTTGAGGGCCGCGAAATTCTGCGCCAAACCGAGCGACGCAATGATACCTGCTAATTCAATAGCAGAAGGCTCTCCTAGCAAACGGTTGCTGACTTGAACCGTTGGGTTGAGGCCAATCGAGCCTCCTTTTGTCGCAACCGGCATTGGTAGGGTGATCTCTCCATAGAGTTTTTTCTCTTCTGGCTGACTTGTCCAGTGGCTCAAGCCCTTGTATGAACCACTTTGTGTAGCATAGGCATGGGCTCCTGCTTCGATGGCCCGCCAGTCATTGCCTGTCGCAAGGACCAGGGCATCAATCCCGTTAAAAATTCCCTTGTTATGAGTAGCCGCACGGTAAGGATCCACTTGAGCCAGTTGGCTAGCTAGCTCCATCCGGTGGGCAATCTCAATGGCTTCCTCAGGATTTCGACTCAGTGCTTTAAAATCGATGGCACACCGTGCACTCACCAAAGAGCGAGTGGCCAAGTTGGATAAAATTGCCATCAAGGCCTGACCACCAGAGAGTTCCTGGATGCGATCGGTCAGAGCTTCTAACATGGTATTGAGCATATTGGCTCCCATGGCTTCTTTGGGATCGACAGCCAAGTAGACAATGAGAAAGTCCCCCTTGTTTTCGACCCAAAGATCCCTCGCTCCACCTCCACGCTTAACGATAGAAGGATAGGCTTCATTAGCCATCTGAAGAAGGGTTTCTTTGTCTTCGAGGATGCGCTTGCTTGCAGTATTCCTATCTTCAACATCCGTCAGAGCAATCTCACCGATCATTTGGCGCTGGTGCACCTGGGTGGTGAAGCCGCCCGAACGTTGGATGAGCTTGGCTGCAAAGCTGGCAGCTGCAACCACGGAAGGCTCTTCTGTGACCATGGGAAGGACATAGTCACGACCATTGATCAGGAAATAAGGAGCAAGGCTAAAAGGCAAGTCAAAAGTCGACAAGACATTTTCCGTCAATTGATCTGCAATAGAAAGGGGAAGTCCCTTTTGTTCTTTTAAGATCTGTGCTTCATCCCAAGTTAAGAGGCCTTCCTTCAGTAAGGCCTCTATGCGTTCTGTGGGAGAAAGTTTTGCAAAACCTGGTAATCGTGCCATTATTTTTCTACTTTCTGATAAATGCGTTGGTGTTCCTTGATCTCTGTCAAAGCAAAAGTTTGATGCGTAGCAGGCTCAAACACTTGATTGCCACTAGGATCTAGATCTACTTCCTCATAAAAGAGTCGTTCGTAGTCAGAAACACTAAGAACCGTACGTTGGTCCAGTTTTTCCATGCGTTTGTGATCTAAGAGTTGCTCAAAACCAGGAACAAGGTTGGCACTAAAGATCTCAGAAACCGCTCCACTTCCATAGCTAAAGAGGGCGATTCGGTCCCCAGCTTTGAGTTGGGGGTCATTTTCCAGTAGTGACAACAAGCCTAGGAAAAGAGATCCAGTGTAGATATTTCCCACGCGTTGGCTGTATAGAATCGATTGATCAAAGTTGTATTGTAATTGATCTTTTTTCTCTTCTGACACTGACTTATCCAGGATTTTTTTCAAGCCCTTGAGAGCTAATTTCGGATAAGGCAAGTGGAAGCAGACGGCCGCAAAGTCTGTCAAGGCAAGGCCAGTCCGTTTCTGGTATTCCACCCAGGTTGTTTTCAGAGAATCTAGATATTGTTGCGTTGAATAAATCCCATTCACGAAGGGAGTTGTCGCATAATTTGGGCGCCAAAAATCCATGACATCGCGTGTTTGGGCAACATTGTCATCGTTAAAAGATAGAATACGAGGATTTTGGCTGATTAGCATAGCAACTGCTCCAGCCCCCTGTGTTGGTTCTCCAGGAGTTCCAATTCCGTATTTAGCAATGTCACTGGCAATGACCAAAACCTTACTCTGAGGGAATTTTTCAACATGGAGTTTAGCATAATCCAAGGCAGCAGTCGCAGCATAGCAGGCTTCTTTCATCTCAAAAGAGCGGGCGAAAGGCTGGATGTCTAGTAAGCCATGGACAAACACAGCAGCAGCCTTACTCTGGTCAATTCCAGATTCTGTAGCAAGAATCACCATGTCGATCGCTTCTTTATCTTCGTCTGTTAAAATATCATCTGCTGCAGTAGCAGCCAATGTGACGATGTCTTCTGTGATCGGTGCAACACTTTGTTCTTTTAAGAGAAGACCCTTGCTCAGTTTTTCGGGATCAGTATCACGAGCAGTAGCCAAATCTTCTAAACGCAAGACATAAGGGCTCGTCGCAAAACCAATCTTATCAATCCCAATTGTCATTCTTAACCTCTTTTTTATTTGATATCTACTAGTATATTTCGTTACTATTTTACCATATTTAAGGGTTAAACTCCCTTGAAAAAGCTAGATCAGCAAGGAAATCATTCTCGGGACCGATTTTGCAATGTTTCAAAGAAAAAATAGAAAATCTATAAAAAGAGAGTGGGACAGAAATCGGTAATTCGTTAGAATTCGATTTCGTCGTCCCACCTCCGCACAGTTGAGTAGGGCTGTAAAAGCTGATGAAATCAGCGTAGTAGAGCCCACTCAACCACTGCGT